>JADFRJ010000278.1 GCA_022561355.1 Chloroflexota bacterium
ACATCATCATCGAAGCCGCCAACCACCCGCTTACGGCCGAGGCTGACGAAGCGCTGACGCAGCGCGGCACGCTGATCGTGCCCGACATCCTCGCCAATGCGGGCGGGGTGATCGTCTCCTACTTCGAGTGGACACAGAACATCCAGCAGTTCAGATGGGAAGAGAAGCGCGTGAACGGAGAGCTAGCGACCAGGATCACGCAAGCGTACCGCTCGGTCAGCGACCTATCTCGGGAACGCAGGATCCCCATGCGGCGCGGCGCCTATCTCCTCGCGGTCGAGCGAGTGGCCGAGGCGATCATGTTGAGAGGCTTCGTCTAGCTGCCCGTCGCCAGAGATTGGAGTCGCGTTTCGACGCGGGCGGCGATCTCGTTTACGTCTTCAATCGGCCCTTCCTTCTCCGGATACCAGACCGTCACCACCGCGAGCACATTGCCGACGCTGAACGTCAGGCTGTCAGAGTGGACCAACTCCTCATCCATCAGCCGGATGAGGCGCGAACGAATTGAACCAGGCAGAGGCGTCTCGCTCACCGCGAAGTAGGCCTTCGGGTCGCCGCCTCTCGGGTTGGGCAACAGCAAAGCGACCTCGCTCTCGAGGAGCAGGCTCAGCGGTCCCAATACGTCTTCGTTCTCAGCCGCCGCCGGGATCGCTGCGGCGTCATCAGTCTCAATCAGCAGCGTAGCGGCGCCGTGGAGGCCGGACTCGGCCTCGAACGCGTGTAAGATCAGCCGAGCGTCCACATCTTCGGTTAGCAACGCCGGCAGCGCATCCCACAACGCCTGTCCCTTCGCATCATCCAGGTCCGCCGGCAGCCAGCCCTCGGGAACATCGCGCGACGAAATCGCCGCGTCCTCTAGGTCTGCCGCGGCGCCTCCGCACGCGGACAGTGCCGACACGATCAGGATGCCGCTGAGGATGGCGAAGATGGGTCGGATCATATTGAGGCCTCCACATTCCAAACGGATGTAGAGGCAGTCCATAACGGCAAGCTCCCGCTTGGGGCTCTTTACTGCTCGTCCCGATAGCGATGCTCCCGCCTCAACGCCCGAATGCTATAGTGGCGCCTGTTATGGCTCTGTACTCCGTCATCCGCAGGCAGATCATCGACCCGCTCCGCGAGAACTCGGTGCTCCTCATGATTTCCGTCGCGACGGGCATCACCATGCTCGGCCAGGGAGTGATCGCCCCTGTGCTGCCGCTCTACGCGAAGGACTTCGACGTAAGCACCGCGATGGTTGGCGCATCAATCAGCGTGTTCGGGCTCGCTCGCATCCTCTTCAACCTGCCTTCCGGCCTCTTATCCGACCGCTTCGGGAGGCGGGTGTTCCTGGTAGGCGGGCCGATCATTACTGCGCTGGGGACGTTCCTGTCCGCCATCGCCGGCGACATCTGGCAGCTGCTCGCCTACCGGTTCATCGCGGGCGTCGGATCGGCCATGTTCATGACCGCCGGCCTCACGGTGATCGCCGACATCTCCACGCCAGAAAACCGCGGCCGCAACCTCAGCCTCCATCTCGGCAGTCTCCTCGTCGGCGTGAGCATCGGCCCGGCCGTAGGAGGGCTGACGGCGGAGTTGTTCAATCTGCGAGCGCCGTTCTATCTGGTGGGTGCGCTCTCCGCTATCAGCGCCGTGTGGGCGTTCCGCGTGATCCCGGAGACAGCCGGCAGAGCCAAGATAGCGGCCTCCGCTAAAGAGCACGCCACGCACGCGGCCTCTGTCGCGCTTCGGCCGCTGTTAGCCAACAAAGGACTGCTGCTCGTGAGCCTAGTGACGTTCAGTATTTTCTTCACTCGGACGGGCGCGCGACAGACCATGCTGCCGTTGCTCGGCAACGATGAACTGGGCCTGACGGCAGGTGGACTCGGAGGCATCTTCGCCTTGATGGCCTTCATCAACCTCCTGACTATTGTGCCTGCCGGCGCATGGGCGGATCGGTTTGGACGGAAGCGCACGATCGTGCCCAGCGCGATGCTGGCGGCGGGCGCGCTCTGTCTCTTCGCGTTCACCGATAGCCTAAGTATCTTCCTTATCGCGGCTGTGCTTCTGGCACTCGGCACCGGCATCAGCGGCCCTGCGCCCGCGGCCTACGCGGCCGATGTCATTCCAGACAACGCGCGCGGACTCGGGATGGGGCTCTTTCGGACCTACAGTGACATTGGGTTCGTGGTCGGGCCGCTCCTGCTGGGCTGGATCGCCGACACGACCGGCAGCTTCCGCCTACCCCTACTGTTCAACGCGGCACTGATGGTGGCCGGCGTGATGGCCTTCGCGCTCTTCGCGAGAGAAACAGTCTCTAGGGGAGATGATCGGGATGCTTTGCAAGAAGGAGCCGCGGAGCCTTGAGGGAAAAGATAAGCACCCCGGCGACGACCTATTTTCCCCGAGGGTTGCCCCTCCAGTATCGTCAGCGCTGAGACGTTTCACTTCCGTGTTCGGGATGGGAACGGGTGGTTCCATCTCGCTAAAGT
>JADFRJ010000279.1 GCA_022561355.1 Chloroflexota bacterium
ATGTTTCTGTGGCACTTTCCGTCGAGTCGCCTCGCCCGGGTGTTACCCGGCACCCTGCCCGGTGGAGCTCGGACGTTCCTCCCTCCCGACAAGTCGGGACGGCGGCCACCCAGCCCCCTGGCTCCGGTTCAAGTGTATCGTATAGAAACGCAACCGGGCGCGGCTACGTCGACTGCTCGTCGAGCGCTTCGTTCGCCAGTCTGTCTGCGACCTTGTTGTCCTCGCGGGGCACATGCTCGATCGTCAACCGGCGGAAGCGCGTCCGCAGATCGACCAGGCGCCTATGGAGCGGTATCAGCTTAGAATTCTTCACACGATACTGGCCTGTGAGCTGCCGGGCCACGAGCTGCGAATCCAAGCGCAGAGTTACGTTAGCCGCACCGAGACGAAGCGCGGCCTCCAACGCGGCGATGGCGCCTTCGTACTCGGCCTGGTTGTTCGTCCCATGGCCGAGCGCTCTGCCGCCCGTGTACAGTTCGACGCCGGCCTCGTCGTACACGACGACGCCATACGACGACGGACCGGGATTGCCACGCGCCGCGCCATCCGCATATGCGACGACCGACAGATCGTTCTCTGGAGTCACGCGTTAGGGGCGAAGTATCACTTGCACGCCGTCGTCGCGAACAGCCACGTGATCGACGAGGTCACGCAGGAGCGGCTGCTTTTCGGCCAGCGAGAGCGTCTCCCAGCCATCGAGCAGGCTCGCCAGTGAGCGCTTGCGGGTGCGGGCGCGTTCGCTGGCGTTCTGCTGATCCTGGAGGTGACGTTGAATCTCCTCCAGCTCCTCTTCAAGTCGCAACTGGTTCGTGGCGGTCGCGACGTTCAGTTTATGAAGCTGTTCGCGAGTGATGCGGCCTTTTGCGGCCGACCCCAGTTGGTCATCCAGGCGACGATCGAGCTGGTGCAGACGGGTCTCCAGCCGTTCCGCCTTCGCCTCTAGCTCCGCTTTGACCGCGGCGCCGTCGCCGGCCCGGGGAAGCAACGCATCCTCGTCCAGCTCCGCGAGCTGATCGCGCACCTCGCCCTCCAGTTCGCCGGCACGCTGCGTGTGGTAGTCGCACATGCTCTGGTTAGTGCGCGATTCGCACTGATAGTAGCGATACGAAGCTTGACCCTTAGTGCCGCTGCGACGCCGCCAACTCTGTTTTCTGCTCACGCCGATCATCTTGTTGCCGCAGTGGCCGCAGCGAACGAGACCGGCAAGCAGGAACGGCGACGGCTTCCGTGGCGCATAGTTGTTCCTGCGCGCGCTGAGCCGGTCCTGTACGGCACGAAAGTCATCTGGGCTGACCAGCGCCGGGTGGCTGCCTGGCACGCGCACACCGAAGCGAGAGTACGTGCCGAGATAGACGCGGTTCCGCAGAATGTCGCGAATACTGACCATGCTCCAGTTGCCACCCCGGCGCGTGTGGAAGCCTTCCTCATTGAGGCGCCGGGCGATTAGCCGGATGCCCATGTCCTCGTGCAGGTACATGCGGAAGATGTAGCGCACGACCACGGCCTCGTCAGGCACCAGTTCGAGACGGCGCCGGCTTCCGACGCGATACCCGTACGGCGGCCGTCCCAGCACTTCGCCACGGACGGCCTTCCGTCGCATCGCGGCTCTTACACGGTCGCCTAGCCGCTCCCCCTCTTGCTCCGTTCGCGACTCGACGAGCTCCGCCAGCGGATCAGAAGGGCCTGCCATGAAGGTGACCTGGGCGCCTAGCCCCTCTAGCTGGAAGTAGCGGCGGACGGCCTGCTGGCGGTCCACGCCCATGCCCTCGAACGACCTCGCTACGACGAGCACGAAGCCGCGGTCAGTCCTGCGCAAATAGTCGACGAGCTGTCTGAAGCCTCCGCGCGATGATTCGTTGCCGCCACCGTTCGATCCGTTGCCGTCGGCGATCTCCACGAACGTCACGGCCACTTCGTAGCCGTGATCTTCGCAGAACTTCAGGAAGTCCTTGTTTTGCGCGGCGAGTGAATCGCCCTTGGCGCTGGACTTGGTCTCTCGAAAATAGCCGATCGCCTTCATCAGCTTAGAAGAGGATCCTTTGGCAATTGCTGCACTGCACGAGAGACGCGCCGCTTCGAGCGCGTTGGAGAACGTTCGTCGGCAGGGCAATGCGACAGCCGCCGCACGCGCCCCGCTCCACCTTCGCGACGGCCCGCCCCTCCTTCTTGGGAGCAAGTTGGTTGTAGAGTTCTAGGAGGTTGGCGTCCAACTCCTCAAACTCCTCAGCTCGCTGGACCTCCAGTTCGGCGATCCGCTTCTCGAGTTCCGCTTGGCGGTCGACGAGTTCCGATTGTTCTGAGCCGAACGCATGTTCAACCTTAGAAAGCTCAGCCTCGGCGTTGGCGAGGCCTTCCTGGGCGGTCTCCACCCCGTCCATCGCCTCAAGGGCGCGGTCCTCTAGGTCACTTCGCCGCCGCCGGAGACTGTCGAGGTCCAGCTGCAGG
>JADFRJ010000280.1 GCA_022561355.1 Chloroflexota bacterium
TAATCTCGAAGCCGACTTGCGCTCCAATACAGAACGCCTCCTCCCTATCTTCGAAGAGCTGCTGCGGTCGGACCCGGGCCAGTGGGCCGTATTAGAGGCGATCTGGAAAGATCAGCCTGCCGAGGAGGGTGCGGTACAATAGCGGCGCGATGGGCAGCGCCGATCTCCACATTCACACTGCGCTCGGCGACGGTATGGCGGATATACCGGAAGTGCTCGCCTACGTCGAAGAGCGGACCGACCTCTCAGTGATCGCGATAACGGAGCATGATGATCTACGCGCAGCCGAGTTGGCTCGCGAAGCTTGGTCACGAGGCAGCCACAGATTCGAGGTTGTGCTTGGTGAGGAGGTCACCACGCTCGAAGGCCACATCCTGGCGTTGTTTATAGAGGAGCCAATCGAGGGGCTGCGACCGCTAGAGCCAACGTTGGAGACGATTCACAAACAGGGCGGTTTGGCTATCATCCCTCATCCGATGAGCTGGCTTACGCGCAGCGTAGGCCAGCGCACGATCGAACGCGTTCTTCGCCAAGACGCCGCTGGTGTCTCCTTCGATGCCATGGAGCGTTCCGTGAGTCCCGCCGCGCGCGTCACCTCGAAGAAGGCGCACAGGCTAAATCAGGAGCGTTACCACTTCGCGGAGGTAGGGGGAAGCGACGCTCACTTTCTACAGGCTATCGGCAGCTCGCATACCCAGTTCTCAGGGACGAGCGCTCAGGACCTTCGGGCTGCGATCTCGAGTCACGAGACCGCGGCTGTGAGCGGTAGCCATCCTTCCCTGCTTCAGCTTGGGCTTGGTCCTGTGATCCGCCAGCAGTGGCGAGGGATCCTCGCCACCCCACGCCAGATGGGCTGGCTGCCGACGATCTCCAGCTTCTTCCGCCGCGTCCGGTCATGAAGATCGCGCTCGTTTCGCCCTATGATTGGTCGGTTCCCGGTGGCGTCAACAGCCACTGCGCCCATCTTCGCGACCAGTTCAAAGCGGCGGGCCACGATGTCCGCATCGCCGCGCCGGCCTCGCGCCGTATCGATGACCCGGACTTCATCACAATTGGCAAGCGGCCCCTCAGTCTACCCGTCAGTGGCTCACTCGCCCGAATCTCGCTCTCGCTGACGCTCGCGCCGCCCGTCCGCCGAGTCATCACTGAGGAGGCGTTCGATGTGGTTCACGTTCACGAGCCCTTCATGCCGATGCTTCCAATCCACTTCCTCCGTTATTCGGAGGCGGTGAACGTCGGCACATTCCACGCGACGCGTGAGAAATCGTATTTCCTCTATAACTGGGGCAAACGGCATTTGAGACGGTGGTTTCGCCGCCTCGATGGCAAGATCGCGGTTTCAACCGCGGCCTCGGGCTTCGTCGAGGAGT
Source organism: Chloroflexota bacterium (assembly GCA_022561355.1). Lineage (GTDB taxonomy): Bacteria > Chloroflexota > Dehalococcoidia > DSTF01 > RBG-16-68-14 > SZUA-185. Next base: position 1,371 of record JADFRJ010000280.1, read on the forward strand.
ACTTCCCCGGCTACTACAACATCATTCCCAACGGCGTGGACGTTACTAAATTCTCCGCGGAGGTGAAGCCGCTGAAGCAGTACCAGGACGGCAAGCTCAACATCCTGTTCGTTGGCAGGCCGGAGAAGCGTAAGGGACTCGACTATCTGCTGCAGGCCTACCCACGGGTAAAGGCGGCACTGCCGGACGTTCGGCTGATTATTGTTGGCGCGGGCAAGTTCGGTCGATACGAGCGCACGGCACGCTCGCGTAAGCTGGCTGACGTTGAGTTCTGCGGCTTCGTTTCCGACGATGAACTGCCGCGCTATTATCAGGCTGCGGACGTCTTCTGCGCGCCCGCCACGGGCTTCGAGAGCCAAGGCATCGTGCTCCTCGAAGCGATGGCCGCCGGCGTGCCGATCGTCGCCAGCAACATCGAAGGCTACGCGGCCGTGTTCACCCACGACGTTGAAGGCGCCCTCGTCCTGCCAGCCGATGTCGAGGGACTCGTCGAAGGACTCCTTGATGTGCTTTCGTCGTCTGGGAAGCGCAAAAGGATGGCAGCCCAGGCGCGGCGAAGGGCGCAGGCCTATGCTTGGCCGCGCGTGTCCCAGCAAGTGCTGTCGTACTACGAGCGCCTGCTGCATGAGAGGCGCATCGCCGAAGGCGAGCAGCCGGCGCGGGTGAGTTGATGGGCAAACTGAGGTCGCTCGCGTTGGTCCCACGCAAGGCGCCGAAGCAGATCATCGACCCAATCGTTGATGTTATCGCGCGCACGGGCCTCACGCCCAACCACATCAGCATCATCGGTTTCGCCGGCAACCTAGGCGCGGCCGTGCTCGCGGCGAGAGGCGAGTTCCTCTGGGCCGGTGTGGTCATGCTCGTGTTCAGCGCCATGGACATGTTGGATGGCGCACTCGCGCGGGCGACCGGGCGCGCGACGAAGTTCGGCGCCGTGTTCGATGCCACGCTCGACCGCATGTCCGAGGCGGCCCTGCTCGGTGGGCTCAGCTTCTATTTCGTCGAGCGCGGCCAAACCGAAGAGGCGATCCTCTGCTTCG
>JADFRJ010000281.1 GCA_022561355.1 Chloroflexota bacterium
GGAGGAGGTTCATCCCTGGCTCTGGTTCCGCATGGCAGGCATCGATGACGACGACGCGATCGCGCAGGCCCGCGGGCTGCGCACGGTGAAGCCGGGGCAGGCGCTGATGCCGTGGGGCGCGGCGGACCGCATCGAGCGCCGGATCGACGCGACGGACCCGGACGACCTCACCTACGCCGAGGTCGAATGCCGGCGCATGGTGATGGAGGAGGTCGACCGGCTGCGAAAGCAGATACCGGCGTTCAAGGATGCCTACCTGACGGACATGGCGCTGACGCTGGGCATCACCGAATCGCGGCGGCTGGTTGGCCGCTACGTTCTCGCGCGCGAGGACCTTAACCAACCCTTCGACGACGTGATCGCCGTGACGGGCCACTGGACCAAGTACGACTGCACGTACCAGATCCCGTATCGCAGCTTGCTGCCGGTGCGCACTAGAAACCTGCTCGCGGTTGGCCGTTGCATCAGCGTCGACCACCGCGTGCACCACGCGACGAAGGAGATACCGGCCTGCTTCGCGACGGGCGAAGCGGCGGGCATCGCGAGCGCGTTGGCGCTCAGCGGCGAGACGTCGCTTGAGAAGCTGGACGTCGGCGGGTTGCAGAGCGCGCTTCGTAAGGCAGGCGTCTGGCTGCCGGACTAAACTGGCGCTTCCGGCAGCGCAGCTTCGTCGCGGGTGTCGAACGAGAACGGCGGGTACTCTTCCACCAGCGATGCCATGTAGGCCAAGACGCGAGCGGTCCAGCGCAGGTGGCCGCGGACGAACTTTGCCGCCCACTCCGGATAGGTGCCGCTAATCAGGGTCGCGATCGAGGCGATGGTCTGGATGAACACGAAGAAGATCCCCAGCAGCCCAAGCACGATTGCGTGCGGGAATACCAGGATGACTCGCAGCAACGCTGACCCAACCGTGGGCGCGCCGCTGGTCCGGACCTTGAGGACCCTGTTGTTTGCGAAGGACAGACCGCTCAGAAGATCCATTGCGTGGCCGAGCCACTTGATCGGCCCTTGCTCGGCTTCAGCCAAATACTGCTCGGCGCCTTTCTGCCGGATCAATACCGCTGCAACTATTGCCACGACAAAGAACGCTCCGGTGAGCACGCCAGCCACCGAATCGTACTGTTCGAAATACCACAGCGAGACCATCAAGGCGATCCACAGCCCGGCCGCCAACCGAAATTTACTCGGTCTAGCCGTGGGTCGTGTGACGCTGAAGCTTACTGGGTAAGCCATGTTCGTCTCCTCTGCTGGTTCTGCGATCGTAACCCATCATTGGGAGGCTGTCTAGAGGGTGCTGGCCTCTATTCGAGTTCCACAACGCCTGCGTCGCCATCGACGGTGATCATCGAGCCGCGGCGGTACGGACGGGGCTGGGGACGACTCGGAGCCGAGCTTCCAGAAGGGCGGCCGTGGTAAGCACGACGACGAGTATCGAGAGGGACGCGATAAGAGCAACTGGAAGGTGTATTCCCGTTACGCGTTCGACCACGAAGAGGATGAAGGAGCCACTGTACCAAGGTGCCCCTCCTCCGGCTTCACGCAACATGTGCTCCAACGGCACGAGCGGGCATGCCCGGAGAAGAAGTTGCGCCAGGGCCATGGAGTAGACGCAGATGCAGTGCGCGAAAAAGAAGAGTGGCCTCGTGCGGTAGTAGCCACGGCAGAGAGCGGCTGTTGAGGGCGCGACGGCCAGGACGAAGACAAGATGCAGAGCGAACACCGTGCTGGCCAGAGCGAGGTAGGCCGTCTCCATCACGTCAACTCGACGATTCCTGCGTCGCCATCGACGGTGATCGTTTGGCCGTCTTTGATCGTGGTCGAGGCCTCTTTGGTCATGATCACGGCCGGGATCTTGTACTCGCGAGCGATCAGCGCCGCATGCTGGAAGACGGCGCCTTGGTCGAGGACGAGCCCGGCCAGCAGCGGGAAGATCGGCGTCCAGTCCGGCCCCGCGTTGGACGCGACGAGTATGTCGCCCTCCACGACATCCGGGATCTGGTCGGTCTCGGCGAAGACGCGCGCCCTGCCGGTGGCGCGGCCCCGCGAGCCGCTCACGCCCTTGATCGTGTTGCCGCTGCGGCCCGCATCGGCGGGCGCCTCCCACGTCTTCGCCATGTCGGGCGGTGGCGGCAGATCGCCTGAGCCGAGCTTCGGTGGCGGCTGCAGGCGGCTTTGCTCGCGGTACTCGCGCTCGCGCTCGTGGATGAGTTCGCGGAGCTTGTTCCGAGAGCGGCCGTGAGCCAACGCCTTCAGCTCGGTGAGCGACAGATGTAGTAGCTGCTCCGGCCTGTCCAAGAGCCCTCGGTCCACGAACGCAAGCCCCGTGCGATGAATCGCTTCGCGGAGGCGGCCGCCCGTGTTCTGCTCCATCATGTTGTTGTGGTCTTCCATCATCGCGA
>JADFRJ010000077.1 GCA_022561355.1 Chloroflexota bacterium
AGCTGCTGGAGACGATCATGCGAGACGAAGGGCTCACCCCGCGCTGGTGGTCGAACGGGCCCGGCGAGGAGTACGCCTCGCACGAGCACGGCTATCACAAGGTGCTGTACTGCGCCCAAGGCTCGATCACGTTCGCGACGCCGGACGGCGAATATGAGCTAGCGCCGGGCGACCGGCTGGAGCTGCCGGCGGGCATCCCGCATTCGGCCGTGGTTGGTGACGGCGGCGTGAAGTGTTTAGAAGCAGAACGTTAGCCTGCCGGGTCCTTTGAGTGCTCCTTAGTTAGCTCTTACTGTTGAAGCGCGATGCGGTTGAGGTCGCCCGAGGTGCGGTCCAGAAAGTAGAGGAAGCCGTCTGGGCCCTGTGCGACTGAAGAGCCGCAACCGCGAGCGGCGATTGAATCAGACAGGACCCGGTTGAGGTCGGTGGAGAGTTGAACGCGGTGGAGCATGCCTCCAACGTGGAACTGGCAGAAGAACAGGTCGCCTTGGAAGGCCGGAAGCGCATCCCCGGTGTACACGACAGCTCCGGCAGGGCCGACACCGTTCAGGTAGCTCCAGATGGGAGGTTGGCCACCACCATCCGGCCAGCCGTAGTGGAGGCCGGGTCTCACGATATCGATCTCGTCCCCCTCGAACTCGGCGTTGTCTAGGGCGATCAAGCCGTCCGGCAGGCGAGGGTGGAACGCGATGCCGAACACATTTCGAAAGCCGGTGGCGTAGACGCGCGGGTCAGCGCCTGGCGTATCCAAGAACGGGTTGCCGGCCGCTGGCTCACCGTTCGGTTCCAGCCTTAGAATCTTGCCAACGGTCTCGCTCGGATCCGCAGCCAACTCGGGACGGGTGGTGTCCCCAAGGGTGACATACAGCTTTCCATCAGGGCCGAAACGCACCCCACCGCCGTTGTGTTGTCCGGCGGGCCCGAACGGCAGCTCGGCCAGCTCCTGAGGATCACTGCCGATGCCTTCGCTCTCCGTCAGGCGCAGGAGCACTGAGCGTGATGGGAAGTCAGCTGCATCCTCGGCCGCTTGAACGTAGAAGACGTAGACCCAATGGTTGCGCTGGAAGTCCGGGTCTATCGCGATGCCGAGCAGGCCCTGTTCGAGTTGACCCTGGACGACGTCTTCGATTTCAGCGAACGGCTGATCGAGTACTCTGCCTTGATCGACAATTCGAATCAGGCCGCTGTATTGCTCGGTGACGAGGATGCGCCCGTCAGGAAGGAAGGCCAAGTCTACGGGGTTGTCCAGCCCTGACGCCACAGTCTCTACGATGTAGCCCGCCGGCAACGGCTCCTCCATAACGAACTGCGTCTCTCCTTGGCCCTCCCAGGCGATGGCGACGACGCCAGGCGGCAGTTGGCGTTGGCCTCTTGGCGTTTGGAGATAGGCTGGCTGGGCTGGATCGTCGTCACTCACCGTCGGAATCGCCTCATCGCCGCAGCCGACCGCCAAGAGGGCCGCGGCCACAATAACGATCCGGAGCGCACTGCGAGGAAGCCTTGAGGGGAGGAAGCTCACCGCGTCTCTTGGGCCGCGACTCCGGTGGCGCGCGTGGCGCTCAGCACGCCTCGCACGGTCTCCAGCTTGACGAGCAGGCGGCTTAGCTGGTCGACGCCCTGGATCTCAAGCGTTAGATAGATCGCGGTTGTGCGGTCGCCGTGTTCCTGCGTGCGGACGGCAACCATGTTGACTTTTTCCTCGGCGATCATCGTGCTGATGTCACGCAGGAGGCCGACGCGGTCCCACGCCTCGATGAGCACGGCGACGGGATAGAAGTCGCCCGTACGGCCCCATTCAACGTCGACAAGACGCGCTTGCTCGTCCTCGTGAAGCACGTTGTGGCAGTCGCGCCGGTGGACGGTGACGCCGCGACTGCGAGTGATGTAACCGATGATCTCATCGCCCGGGACTGGGCCACAGCATCGCGCGATTTGGGTGAGCAGGTCGCCGGTACCGAGGACTTGGATGTCTGTCGAAGCTCGCGACTCCGCGAACTGCGTCTTCGCCGGCTTCGTTTCGATCTCGTCGGGCGCCATGAAGCGCTCGACGCGTTGGGCGATCTGATGGAGGCTGACGCCGCCGAAGCCGAGGGCGGCGTGGAGGTCGTCGATAGCCTCGAAGTGGAACGCACGCAGCAGCTCGTCCCTACAGTCCGCGATGGTGACGTTGAGCCTGCGCAGCTCCTTTTCGAGCATCTCGCGGCCCTTCTCGATGTTTTCGGCGCGCTCTTGCTTACGGAACCACTGGCGAATCTTCTGTCGGGCATGGCCGGTCTTGACGTAGCCCAGGTTGCGGTTGAGCCAGTCCCGTGAAGGGCCGCGGGAGTTTCGGCCAACGACGACCTCAACAACGTCGCCGTTCTCCAGCGGCTGGTTGAGGGCGACGAGCCGGCCGTTGACCTTCGCCCCTACGCAGTGGTGGCCCAGGTCTGTGTGGATGCGGTAGGCGAGGTCGATCGCGGTTGCGCCCGCAGGGAGGTCCTTGATCTCGCCCTTCGGTGTGTAGACGAAGACTTGGTCCTGGAAGATGTCTGTCTTGAGCGTTTCGACGAAGTCCTCGGCGTGCGATATGTCGCGCTGCCATTCGAGCAGCTGGCGGAGCCAGGAGAGGCGCTCTTCAAAGCGCACGTCCTGCTTGCCGCCCTCCTTGTATCGCCAGTGGGCGGCGACGCCGAATTCCGCGAGCTGGTGCATTTCGTGCGTACGGATCTGAATCTCAAGGGGGCGCGCCTCGATGCACATGACGGTCGTGTGGAGCGACTGATACACGTCCTCCCGTGGGCTGGCGATGTAGTCGTCGAACTCGCCGGGGATCGGGCGCCAGAGGCCGTGCACCGTTCCCAGCACTGCGTAACAGTCCGCGACGCTATCGACGAGGACGCGGAGCGCGAGTAGGTCGTAGATTTCGTTGAATGTCTTGCCCTGCGCGGCGTACTTCTGCATCTTTTGGTGGACGCTGTAGATATGCTTTGCGCGACCCTGGATGGTGGCCTGGATGTTCTGCTGCGCCAGCTCTTCCTGCAGGATCTTCTCGACACGGGCCACGTATCGCTCGCGCGTGGTGCGGCGGGAGGCGATGAGTTGGGCGATTTCGTTATACGTCTCGGGCTCCAGGTACTGGAAGGAGAGATCCTCCAGTTCCCACTTGATCTGCCAGATGCCAAGGCGGCTGGCGAGCGGCGCGAAGATCTCCATTGTCTCCTGTGCCGTTTGTATTTGCTTGGCCGGCTCAACGTACTCCAGTGTGCGCATGTTATGGAGGCGGTCAGCGAGCTTGACGATGACGACGCGCACGTCCTCAGCCATGGCGATGAACATCTTGCGCAGGTTTTCGGCTTGCATCGAGCTGTCGAAGGCGGCAGGGTCAGAGGAGTGCTTGGTGATGCGCTCCAGCTTGGTGGCGCCGTCGACGAGCTTGGCGACGTCCACACCGAAGCGGCGTTGGAGTTCCTGGTTGGGGACGCCGCAGTCCTCCTGGACATCGTGCAGGAGCGCCGCGGCAATAGCGACGCCATCAAGCTGGAGGTCGGCGACGGTGAGGGCAGCGTCGAGCGGGTGGATGATGTAGGGGTCGCCAGATTTGCGGAGCTGGTCACGATGGCTCTCTGCCGCGAACTCATAGGCCTGTTCTATTAGGCTGACGCGGTCCTCTGGCAGGTAGGAGCGGACGCGCTCAAGCAGGCGCTGGTACTCCTTCATCTCGTCAACCTGAGTCAGTACCATCGTATAACCACTTTAGCATAGGGGTGGCAGGGGGTAGACGCCTTCGCTATGCTGGCGACATCATGCCCACGGACTCCCGGCCGATGCGATTTCAGGCGCCACGCGGCACGAACGACGTCCTTCCTGAGGACGAAGCGTACTGGAGCTTCGTGCGCCGGACGGGCGAGCGCATGGCGAAGCTGTTCGGCTACGGGCGGATCGAAACGCCGATGTTCGAGGACGCCCGGCTGTTTCTTCGTGGCGTGGGGGAGGGGACGGACATCGTCGAAAAGGAGATCTACATCTTCGACGACCGTGGCAACGACCGCTTGGCGCTTCGGCCGGAAGGCACGGCGAACGTGTGCCGAGCGTACCTGGAGCACGGCATGCAATCGCTGCCGCAGCCGGTGCGGCTGTACTACGTCTCTCCGGTGTTTCGCTACGACCGGCCTCAGGCAGGCCGCTACCGGCAGCACACACAGTTGGGCGTGGAGGCGATCGGAGACGGTAGCGCCTTGATCGATGCCGAGGTGATCGATCTCCTAGCGAGCTTCTATGACGCGCTGGGGCTGAGCGGCATTTCGTTGCACCTGAATAGCATTGGCGACGCCGAATGCCGTCCGGGATACATCGAGGCGCTGCGAGCTTACTACAAGGACAAACTGGACGACGTCTGCAAAGACTGTCGAAGTCGCTACGAGCACAACCCGCTGCGGCTGCTCGACTGCAAGGTGGAGCGCTGTCAAGCGCTGGCGGTGGACGCACCCTCGATTGGCGAACACCTCTGCGCGGCCTGCGCGGAGCACTTCTCATCGCTGCAGGGGTATCTGACCGCGCTCGAAATTAAATTCGAGCTGAACCCGCGCCTGGTGCGCGGCTTGGATTACTACACCCGCACGGTGTTCGAGTTTCAGCCGCCCGAAGAGGGGTCGCAGTCTGTGATCGGGGGCGGCGGACGCTACGATGGCCTGATTGAGTTGCTGGGGGGCAAACCGACTCCGGCGACCGGGTTCGGCGCTGGATTCGAGCGGATCATTATCAACATGAAACGCCAGAACACGCCCGTGCCAGAAGCGGGCACGCCGCGCGTGTACGTGGCTCACGCCTCGGAGGCGGCGCGCGAAGCCGCGCTACAGCTCGCGCGAGAGTTGCGACGGGCTGACATCGCAACTGTCGTCGGAGGAAGCGGTCGCAGTCTGAAGGCACAACTCCGCCACGCGGGCGGGCTCGATGTGCGATATGCGGCCATCATCGGCGACAGGGAACTCTCGGCTAATGAGGTCACGCTTCGCAGCATGGACGACGGCGAACAACGGCAGGTTGCGCGGGACGAGTTGCTGGCGAACGTGGCAGATTAAGGGTCGCGGACGAACAGCGCCTCGCCGGGCTCTTGCAGTACCAGTCGCCATCCTTCGGCATCTACCAATGCGGAAGCGACCTTCTCAGTCTGACCGACGACGACGACGTTGGCGCCGGAGCCCTCTAGTTCGGCCTGCCAGCCTTCGTTGGCGTTCAGGATGATGCGATAGCTCTCGAATCGCTCGGGGCCGTACATGCTGCTGCGGCCGTCAATGTAAACGTGTCCCTCGGGATCCAGTCCGTAGATGAAGTAGCCGCCCCACATGTGGGTCGTAAACACGTTCGCGTCGGGGAGGTTTTCTTGCACCCAGGCGAGCGATTCCGCCGGATAGAAGGTGCGGCCGTCCGTGTTCGCCTGGCGTCCGATCTGGGCGCCTGGCAGTTGAGGGATCGCAATTAAGATAGCGACCGCCGTGATGGCGACCAGACTCCAGTTGACGAAGGATCGTGGAGCCTCGCCGTCGCGTTTGCGATGGCTCAGGAGCTGCGTGGCCGCTAAACCGGCCGCGGGCAGAAAGGCGAGGGCGAAGAGCGGCTGGAATCGGATCGTCTGCAGAGCCATCGCCGTGAATGCGATGGCTAACAAGACCGCGAATCGATCCCGGACGCGGCCGGCCAGCGTGACGCCGACGAGCACGAGAATTCCCGCCAGCAACGGCAAGTGGATCCCCTGCCCAAAGTCGGGCGATTCGAGTTCAGAGATTCCTTGTACGCTCACATCGCTACTGGTGAGCGGCAGATACTCCAAGATCTGCAGCAGGGGACGCGGCCCGTTCGCGTTGAGCAGCGTGGCGGCGACGCAGGCCCCGACAAACGCCGCGGCAGGCCAGAGCGCGAACCTGATCTTTCCGCTTCGCGCTTCCCAAGCTCTCGACAGGAACCAGAGGCCGACGATGCCCAGCCCGAGCAGGAAGCCAAGATGGAGGTTCGCCCATAGTACCAGCACTGGCACCAGGAGCCAGGCCGGCCGGTCGCGGTCGATGAGGACGTTGATGAAGATGGCCAGGAGGAACCAACTGAGCAACTGCGGCCGTACGGTCCAGAACGGCGCGCTGATCAGCATCCCGAGCCCGACGAGGCCGAGGGCGATCATTGGGGGCGTGCCGAGCCGCAGCAGCAGGCGCTGCATGAGGCCGAAGGAGGCCAGCGTGAGCGCGATAAAGAGGCCGAGCGTCACGGCGTAGCCAAACGAACTGACGCTGAGGTAGATCAGCGCTTCGGAGAGCCACTGATGGTTGAGCAGGCCCGCACCAGCCGCGGTGAATGAATACGTATCGTGGCGCGGGATCGAGAGTGTGTCGACGATGATCTCGCCGGTGCGAAGGTGCCACCAGTAGTCGGGGTCGGTGAACGACGCGAAGCCAAAGGCGAAGAAGACGAGGTAGAGCACGCCTGTGAGCAGCCCTGAGCCATCGAGCGTGGGCAGGTGCAGGCTGAGGTGTCTTGGGCGTGAAAACGCTAGAGAGACCACGTAGCTATCCTCCATGTCAGTATCGGCTGTTGGAGGTGGCTGAGTGAGTGTGCCTACGGCTGTACGGTGAAGTCTGTGAAGCCTTGGGTCTCTTCAGTCCGCTTAGATTCGACTGAGTCTACGACAGCGCTCGGCGGCCCCTGGCGTAGGGCGATCTCAAGCTCATCTAGCGCCGCTTCATCGCCTTCCGCCACGACTTCTACCGTCTGGCCGGCGGCGCCGTTTCGCACCCACCCGGTGAGACCAAGGCGATTCGCATGTCCAAGGACGAAGTAACGGAAGCCGACCATCTGGACGCGGCCGTGGATAGTGGCGTTGAGTTGACGTCTCGCCAAGAGGATGGCGTTACAGTATCTCAGGCCTGGTCAGGGTCATCAGCGTGAGGGGAAGACGAGCATGGTGTAGTGCCTGACGCCGGGGTCGCCTCCCGTAAGAAGGAAGATAACGACGGAAATGATGAAGATCGCAATCATTGCCCAGATTAGTCCGCGAAGGAGGCGGCCACCGGGTTGGCCACGTTGCGCCGCGACCCGCAGCGTCTCTCGTTCGAGCATGTTCATGACAGCAGCTCCTTCACGACATCACGGACGATGTCTTGCGGTACGTCAGATCGTAACACAGCCTGTCCAGCGCCCTCCAAGAGCACCCAAGTTACGACGCCGTCCTTGACCTTCTTGTCCAGCGTTATGGCCTCCAGCACGCTGTCCACGCTGAGCTTGGGGCCGCGCACCGGCAGGCCGAAGCGCTCGATGAGGGTCCGCTGACGCTCGACCAGCTCCGGTGGCGTGACGCCGATGCGCTTGCCGATCTCGGCGGCAGCCATCATACCGACGGAAATGGCCTCGCCGTGGTGAACTTTGGAGTATCCGGAGGCGGCCTCGATCGCATGGCCGACGGTGTGCCCGTAGTTGAGGGTCGCCCGGCTGCCGGTCTCCCGTTCGTCCTCGGAGACGACGCCTGCCTTGATGGCGACGTTGCGGCGGACGATATCGACGGTGAAGGCGGGTTCGAGATGAAGCAGATCGTCCGCGCGCTCCTCCAAGTCGGCGAGCAGCACGGGGTCGAGGATGAGCGCGTGTTTGATCACCTCAGCGCAGCCTTCGACGAGGGCGCGGGGCGGGAGCGTCTTGAGCGTAGACACGTCTTCGATGACGAGGCGGGGCTGGTAGAACGCTCCGATGAGATTCTTGCCTTCTTTATGGTCGACGGCCGTCTTCCCGCCTATCGACGCGTCGACCATGGCGAGCACCGTCGTAGGCGCTTGCACAAGCGGCACACCACGCAGATAGGTGGCGGCCACGAAGCCAGCGAGATCGCCAACTACGCCGCCGCCCAGGGCGACGAGGGCGCTGCCGCGCTCCGCTCGCTGCGAGACGAGCCAGTCGTAAACGGTCGCTGCTACATCGAGCGTCTTGTTGGCTTCGCCGGCGGGGATGGCGAAGGCGGCGGCCTCGAAGCCTGCTTCCCTAAGCGAGATGAGGGCACGGTCGCCATAGCGGGGCAGGACGTCGCTGTCGCTGATGACGAAGGCTTTGCCGCTCAGGCCAGCCTCTCGCATGAGGCCACCTAGACGATCGAGGACGCCCCATCCGACGATGGCGTCGTACTCGCGTGACGCCGTCGTGATTGTAATCGGGCCGTCCGGTGGCGGGCGGTCGCGCTCTTCCGGCAGCAGACCGCGCTCAGCATGGCAGGCGCACCAGGCGTCGCCGGCGCGGGCGATTTCGGCGACGGCGGTCGCGGCCTCGCCAGCGGCTTGGCTCTCGGTATCGACGATTGTGTCGGCGAGGGCGTAGAGCGACTGTCGTTGGGCCTTGAGCGCGGTGATGCGGCCGAGCGGATCGCTCGCTGCGAGAAGTGGCCGGCCAGCGGCCGCGCTCTCGCCGAGACGGTCGAGTATCGTCTTGGGGCTGGCCTCCAGACAGACGACGAGCGCACCGCCGGCCATGGCGCGGCGGTTCTCTTTCGAGATGACCGCGCCGCCGCCCGTGGCGACGACGACGTTCTCGCGGGCTGCGGCCTCCTTGATGGCATCGCGCTCCAGCTCTCGGAAGCGTTCCTCGCCGTCCGATGTGATGATCTCGGCGGGGGACTTGCCAGCCCGGTCCGCGATCAGGGTGTCGGTGTCGAGCGCCTCCCAGCCCAGCTCCTTCGCGGCGAGTCCGGCGACGGTCGACTTGCCCGTGCCGGAGAAGCCCGTGAGGAAGATGCGGGTTGGTGTTGGTTCGCTCATGACGCGGCGGTCTCTCGCGTGTAGGTCGTCGCGTCGGCAAGCTCCATCCAGCGCTCCGGCTCTTCGAGCGGGATGAATCCGAGTTGCGCGTAGAGGCCGTGCGCGTCCCGCGTGCCCAGCATCCACCTCCGCAGTCTTTTGAGACGCGGATGGGCCAGCACTGCCTCCAGCAGCAGCTTCGAGAGACCGCGGCCACGGTAGTCTTCATCGATGTATACGTCAGCAAGATAGGCGAACGTGGAGAAGTCAGAGATCGCGCGCGCGAAGCCGACTTGGTGGCCATTGTAGTACATGCCGAACGGCAGCGAGTGTTCGAGGGCAGTGTCTAGGCGTCTCCGCGAGATGCCTTCCGCCCAGTAGCTCTTCCGGGACAGGTACGCATGGATCGCGTCCAGGTCGAGCTTGGCGGGATCGGTGCTAATCAGGTAGTCGCCGTGGCGGATCTCGTACGTCACGGTACCTAGACCTCGGTCGTCTCCTCATCCGGCGGCGGTGTACCAGCGCCGCCCCGAGGCCCGGTCGTCTTCAGGTAGGCGTGGTAGTTGCGGAGCGTTTCGTCGATATGGTCGCCGCCGAACTTCTCCAGGCAGGCT
>JADFRJ010000078.1 GCA_022561355.1 Chloroflexota bacterium
CAAGCCAAGGTCGACTTCTACAACCCGAACACCTTTGAGGGTGGCCCGCCGTTCGACATCTTCAAAGAACTCCGCGAGAACGAACCAGTGTACTGGAACCCTCAGAAGGAGGAGGACGGACCCGGATTCTGGGTGATTACCAGGTACGACGACGTAGTAGAGACATCGTTGGATCACGAGTCCTACCTGTCAGGCCACGGCGTGTTCATCGATGATTCGGTCGGCGGTTCGGAGCTGATGCTGGTGAACATGGACCCGCCAAAGCACAACGGTCTGCGCAATCTCATTAGCACGGGCTTCACGCCAAAGATGATCCGGCGCATGGAACCTCACGTCCGTGACATCGCCGCTAAAATCGTCGACAACGTAGCCAAGAAGGGCGAGTGCGACTTCGTGATCGATGTAGCGATGGAGCTGCCATTGCAGGTTATCGCGGAGTTGATCGGCATCCCGCAGGATGACCGGCATCAAATCGCCCAGTGGAGCAACCAGATGATCGCCGTCGGTGACCCGGAGTACTCCCCCACGATGGAGACCGCAACCAAGGCGGCCGCGGAGATCTTCACATACTGTGCCAATCTCACAGCCGAACGGCGCGAGGACCCTAAGGACGATCTGCTCACGGTGTTGTTGAACGCCGAGATTGATGGTGAGCATCTGGAGGATATGGAACTCAATATGTTCTTCCTCCTACTCGCCGTGGCCGGCAACGAGACAACGCGTAATCTCATCGGGGGAGGCATGCTCGCCTTCTTCGAGAACCCAGACCAGTGGCAGCGGCTGAAGGACGACTCGTCTCTGATGCCGACCGCCGTCGAGGAGATGTTGCGCTGGGTCTCACCGATCATGTATTTCCGGCGCACAGCGTCCCAAGACACCGAGATTCACGACCAGAAGATAAAGGAAGGTGACAAAGTCACGATCTGGTACGGCTCGGCCAACCGCGACCCCGAAGCCTTCGAGGATCCCAACACGTTCGACGTCGGCCGCGAGCCAAACGCGCACGTCGCGCTCGGCGCAGGCGGGCCACATTTCTGCTTGGGCGCGAGCCTCGCGCGGCTCGAAATTCGCCTGATGTTCGAAGAGATCACGAAACGGCTGCCGGACATTCGGTTGGCGGGCGACGTTTCGCTGCTGCGCTCATACTTTATCAACGGCGTCAAGCACATCCCGGTCGAATTCACGCCTGAGAAGGTCTAGCGCCATGAAGACACGCATTTGTGACATGTTCGGGCTGGAGTTCCCGATCTTCGCGTTCAGCCATTGCCGGGACGTCGTAGCGGCGGTCAGTAAGGCCGGCGGCATGGGCGTCCTCGGCGCCGTCGCGTTTTCGCCGGAGCAGCTCGAGATCGAGCTGAAGTGGATCGACGAACACGTCGACGGCAAGCCGTACGGCGTGGACGTCGTCATGCCGATGTCCTACGAAGGCTTCGAGGAAGAAAAACTACAGGAGATGATCTCGGAGGAGCACAGGAAGTTTACCGCGGGCCTGATGAAGCAGTTCGACATTCCGGAGCTGCCGGAGGGCGAGACATCGACGCAAGCGCTGCTTGGTTGGAGCACGGAGAACGCCGCGCCTCAGATAGACATTGCGCTCAATCACCCAATTAAGCTCCTCGTCAATGCCCTCGGCGTGCCCCCGAAGGACGTCATTGACAAATGTCACGCCCAAGACGTGCTCGTCGCGGCGCTGATCGGCAAGGCGGAGCAGGCGAAGGCCCAAATCGAAGCCGGCACGGACATCATCGTCGCGCAAGGGCACGAGGCGGGCGGCCACACGGGCGCCATCACCACGATGGTCCTCATACCCGAGGTCGTCGACGCCGTCGCGCCGGCGCCCGTGCTCGCGGCGGGCGGCATCGGCGGTGGACGGCAGATGGCCGCGGCCATGGCGCTGGGCGCGGACGGTGTCTGGACCGGCTCGATCTGGCTCACCGTTGCCGAGAGCGACACCGGCGAGACGCTGAAGGAGAAGCTGCTCAAGGCCGGCTCGTCGGACACCGTGCGTTCACGTTCGATGACAGGCAAGCCCGCGCGATTGCTGCGCACGCCGTGGACGGAGGCCTGGGATGGCCCCGATTCTCCGGGTCCGCTTCCCATGCCGTTGCAGTACATGCTCAACGCCGAAGCCCAGACCCGCGTGCATCGCTATGCGCACGTCGAAGGATCGGGCGCGGCCCAGCTGATCGGCTCGCCCATCGGGCAGATCATCGGCTCGATGAATAGCGTCCGGCGCACGCGGGACGTCATCCAGGACATGGTGACCGAATACATCGCCGCGACGGAGCGCATCTCGGAGTTGCTGGAAACCGCCGAGTGACCGCACTCCGTACTAGCCGACCACGTAGTTGCGTTCGACAACGTCCGCAGGCAGAATGACCGCAACCAACGGAGGGCCGACATGACGACGACACCTGTAACCAGCGAATCCGCGAACCAGACCTACACGATCCTCGACCGCGAGATTCGCCTGCCATGCGTCGTGCGCGACGCCACGGCGGCGGTGGCGTTCTATCTCGTCTCAGCCTCCGCAGCGCAGAAGTTGATCGCCAAGAGCGGTCTGCGTATCGCGCGGATGCTTCCCGGACGGACGGTCTGCACTCTTGGAACGATGAACTACAAAGACAGTGATCTGGGCGGCTACCATGAGGTGGCGCTGACCTTCTTCGTGCACGAGCCTGAATCGAGGCCGCTGCCGCTGATCAGCGCGGCGTTGGGCATGGCGCGCGGGAGCCTGAGCGCGTACGTCCACTGGCTGCCCGTAAACGGCGAGCTTACGTGCGAGGCCGGACGAAGCATCTGGGGCTTCCCCAAGTTCGTCACGCAGATCGATATTTCGACCGAAGGTGACACCGAGCGCTCCACGCTCACCGTCGACGGCGAGCGTGTGCTCACCCAAACGGTGCGGATGGGCGGCAGCCGTTCGTTCACGGACAGGAAGCAGATCGCCTACTCGGTGCTGGACGGCCAGCTGAGCAGGATACCGTCGGACATGAGCGCGGAGGACCTCGGCGCGCGGCTGGGCGGCGCCACGCTTGAGGTCGGCACGGGCCCAATGGCGGATGAGCTGCGCAGCCTGGGCCTGCCGAAGCGCGCTCTGTTCACCACCTACATGGGCAAGATGTCGTGCCGCTTCTACGCCGCCGAGCGCACGCCTCTCCCGGCTTAGGTCAGGCTAACCATCCTCATTAGCGCACCATAACCCGCGCTGCTATAATCAGCTTCACGTCTCACTGATATGTGGAAGGACGGCTGCATGGCCACATCCAGCTACTGGAACCGATTATCGCGCCAACGCATCTCCCGCCGCCGCGTCCTGGCGGCCACGGGCGCAGGCGCGGCAGGCTTGGCGATCGCTGCCGCCTGCGGTGACAGCGGCGGCAGCACGGCCACCGGCCCAACGCGCGCGGCTGCCGGCGAACCGATACGAGGAGGGCGCTTCCAGCTCGGGACGTCGGCGTCTATCGACACGCTCGACCCGCACCTCTCGATCGCGGCCGGCACGGCGCTGTTCCCGCGCATCTATAACCTGCTGGTGGCGCGGTCGCCCCTGGACCCCACCTTCTTCTACTACGACCTGGCGGAGGAGATGGAGACGCCAGACGAGACGACCTGGATCTTTTCGATTCGGCCGGGAGTCCGCATCGCGCCGAACACGCTCGGCGTCCCCGAGCGGGACATGGATGCGCACGACTTGTTCGAGAGCTTCGAGCGGATCCGGACAGACCCACTCGCGAACGGCGGGGTGTTCGTGAACAATTGGTTCGCCTCGCACGAGGCGTCCGATGACGGGATGACGTACACGGTCACCAACCCTTCGCCGTACGCTTGGTTCATCTTTAACCTCGGCCTGTTCACGTCCATGACGCCGCCCAGGGAACTGCTGGCCGGGGACTTAGAGAAACTCCGCACGTCGGGCGTCGGCGGCGGCGCGTTTTCTGTCGCCGAAGGCAGCTACAAAGAAGGCCAAGGGGTGGCCCTGAACAGGAACCCCAGCTACTACCGCACCGACCCAACCAACAACAACGCCCAACTCCCCTACGTCGATGGCATCGACATGAGCATCATCCAGGACCGCATCGGCCTGAGGGCCGCGTTCCAGTCGAAGCAGACGCACTCGTACTTCGCTGCAAGCCAAGCCGAGGCGGACGAACTCGTCGGGGACTACGACGTGCACGTCGGGTCGACCGAGCCATCGTTCTGGTTCGTCTCCGTCACGATGAACGTGGACGAGCCACCGTTCGATATCCCCGATATCCGCAGGGCCGTGATGCATTCGATCAACCGGCAGGAGTACATTGACCTGATCTACCAGGAAGGCGCGCAGGCCAACGGCATCGTCCACTGGCCGGTAGGCGACTATGCGCTACCGCCTGAGGAGCTGGACGAGCTGCAGAAGTACGACCCGGAGCTATCTAAGCAACTAATCACGGAGGCCGGCTTCGACCTGCCGCTCAAACTGAAGGTCGTTTATCCAATCACCCAGATCCAGGAACTCGACTCCCACGTGCCGATTTTCCTTAAGCAGATGTCGGACGCCGGGTTCGACGTTGACGAGGACGCGCAGGACATCGGCGCCTGGATTGGCACCTACACCTCCAAGAGCTATTCGATCAGCCTATCGCTCAACCAGATCTACGAAACACCGGAGACGCCGCTCGATTTCCACCACTCCAGCGGTCCGCTGGGCGAGGGCCTCTACGCCAGCGGCCTGCAGGACTCGGCGATCGACGCGGAGATCGACGCCGTCAAGACGATTACGGACCCGGAGGCGCTCGTCGAAGCCGTCCATGAGGTTCAGCGGTCGATCTATGCAGCGGGGCCTATGTTCCTGCCCATCGTCAGCGCGTTCAGCCGCACACTCTACTGGAATTTCGTCAAGAACTATCCCAGTGGCATCGGCCAGACGCAGCGGCTGATCAACGACTGGTGGCTCGACCTCTAAAAGAGGCCCCTCCCCCGAACTTGCCGGCTACGCGGTCAAGCTGGATACTTGGAGTTCCGCCTTGTCTTACAGCATCACAGCCCAGCCGCAGGTTCGGCTGTGATAAACTGTGCGGCTAGGAGGGAACCGAAAGCCCACCATGAGCCTTTCAGCGTTGCCACTGTCGAAGTACAAGGTGATCGATCTGACCGTCGCGCGCGCCGGGCCGACGGCTGTGCGCCAGCTCGCGGATTGGGGCGCCGATGTCATCCGAATCGAGGCGCCGGGAATCAGCGATGGCGTGACGGGGACGCCCCGGCACGGACCCGACTTCCAGAACCTGCACCGGAACAAACGTTGCATCACAGTTAATCTCAAGTCGGAGGAGGGGCGCGAATTGCTCTTACGTCTGGCGGAGGACGCCGACGTCCTGGTCGAGAACTTTCGCCCAGAGGTTAAACGCCGGCTCGGAGTCGATTACGACTCTGTCCGCGCAAGAAATCCGCGTATCGTGTACGGGAGCATCTCCGGCTTCGGACAGGACGGGCCATATCGAGACCGGCCGGGCGTCGATCAGATTGCGCAGGGGCTGGGTGGCCTCATGTCGATCACAGGGCTGCCTGGCCAAGGGCCGGTGCGTGTAGGCATCCCGATATCAGACCTCGCCGCGGGTATGTACCTTGCGATCGGCATTCTGGTCGCCCTTCTCGAGCGGCAGGAGTCTGGCGAGGGACAGTGGGTCCACACGTCGCTGCTCGAAGCGCAGATCGCGATGCTCGACTTCCAGGCCGCGCGCTGGCTGATCGGCCACGAAGTGCCACCCCAGGCCGGCAATCATCATCCGACCGGCATCCCGATGGGTGTCTTTCCGGTGGCCGACGGCCACATCAACATCGCGGCCCCCAGCAACCGGATGTTCCACATCTTCTGCCAGGCGATCGGCGCGGAGGAGCTGCTGAAACGGCCTGAATACGCGGACGCGGCCCAGCGCTCGCGGAATCGCGACGCGCTCAACGCCGAGATCGGCGACTACACGTCGCGACGCGATGGGAACGAGTGGATCGCGCTGCTGAACGACGCCGGAATACCCTGCGGGCCTATCAACACGATCGACGAGACGTTCGCCGACCCGCAGGTGCGCCACCTAGGAATCGCGACGCCGATCGAACACGACACGCTGGGCGAAATCGAAGTCGTTGGCCAGCCAGTCCATCTGACACGCACGCCGCAACGGATGCGCAACGCCGCGCCCGAACACGGCGAGCATACCGATGACGTCCTAGCCACACTGGGTTACGACAAGGAAGCGATCGCGGACCTGCGAACACGCGGCATCATCTAAAGGGGACGAGCATGCAACTTGCCACGAAGAAGATGATCGCGAAGACAGAGGGCCATGTCGGCTGGATGATCTACAACAACCCGGACACGCACAACGCGATCTCGATGGAGATGCAGGAGGCGATCCCCGTCATCCTCGACACATATCAAGCAGACGACGCTGTGCGTGTCGTCGTCATGCGAGGCGCTGGCGATCGCGCGTTCGTCTCCGGCGCGGACATCTCCGAATTCGAATCGAAGCGTTCGTCACCTGAAGCCCGAAAGCTGTTCGACGAAGCTGGCGCCCAAACCGCCGCCGCCTTCGCGAGGCTGGAGAAGCCCCTCATTGCCATGATCTACGGCTATTGCATCGGCGGTGGCCTCGCCACGGCGATGCAGGCCGACATCCGCATCGCATCGGATGACGCCCAGTTCGGCATCCCTGCGGCCCGTCTCGGCCTGGGATACGGCTTTGGTGGCATTCGCGCCCTCGTCGCGCTGGTCGGTCCCGCCTATGCCGCGGAGATCCTGCTCACCGCTCAGCGTTTTTCCGCAGGCGAGGCCTTGGAGATGGGACTCGTTAACCGCGTGGTGCCGAAGGATACGTTGGAGCAGACAGTCGTTGGTATCGCGAACTCGATCGCAGCGAACGCACCGTTGACGAACAGGGCGTCGAAGTTCGCGATCAGGCAGGCCCTGCGAGATCCCGATAAACGTGACCTGGAGACGGCCGCACGCTACGTGGAGGAATGCTTCCGGAGCCAGGACTACGTGGAAGGGCGCACTGCATTCGTGGAGAAGCGAGCGCCACGGTTCCGGGGTGCCTAGCTGGCCTATCGCCAGTCAATCGGCGGCAGGATAACGGTAGCGGCATCGTACGCGGTTAGCCGCGAACGATGCCGGCAACGCGGTCTAGTCGAGTGACCTCGATCTCTGACGTGTCGAACAGCTCTGCCACCGCGGTCTGAAACTCGGCCATATGCGGCGTCTTCATGTGCGCCTGAAACGCTTCGTCGTCCTGATACGACTCATAAAGCACCACCTGGCTCGGGTCTTCTAGAGACCTGTGGAATACGTACGCCAGCGCTCCAGGCTCGTGCTCAGCCACGGCGATCGCCATCTTCTTCAACTGCGCGAGGGCCTCTTGCTCCTTGCCGTCCTGGATCTTCATGCGGAAGATGAGCGTGATCACTATGCCTCGACGAAGCCCGCGAGGCTGTCC
Source organism: Chloroflexota bacterium (assembly GCA_022561355.1). Taxonomy (GTDB): domain Bacteria; phylum Chloroflexota; class Dehalococcoidia; order DSTF01; family RBG-16-68-14; genus SZUA-185. The sequence goes on from JADFRJ010000078.1 coordinate 7,467, forward strand.
AGTACGACAGGCAGCCCGGCCGCGTCCGCCGCGAGCGCGGTGAGAATGACGCGATCGACGCCGGCCTCGCGATAGCCTTGGATCGTCTCTGGCGTGGCGGGCAGCATGTACGGGCAGATGCTAATCTCGATGTCGTCGCGCGTGCGTCCGCGCCGCTCCAGCAGCGTATCCAGCCGTTGGAGGCGCTCCTTCAGTTCGTCGGGCGTAAGATTGAAGCCATACCAGCCTTGGCCCAACTCCGCGACGCGGCGCAGGGCGGCGTCGCTCTCGCCGCCGAAGTGCAGCGGAGGGTGCGGCTGCTGGACGGGCTTGGGGAACTGTCGCGTCGGCGGGAGCGTGTAGTAGTCACCGTCGAATTGCGACACGTCGTCGCACCACAGCGTCTTGAGCACGGCGATGTAGTCCCGGCAGCGCGAGCCACGATGCTCGAACGGCACGCCAAGCGCCTGGAACTCCTCCGCCAGCCAGCCCACGCCGATGCCCAGCTCGAGCCGGCCGTTGGAGAGCCAGTCCACGGTCGCCGCCTCCTTCGCCGTGTAGACCGGATTGCGCTGCGGCACGAGGCAGATGCCCGTGCCGAGGCGGATCGTGGTTGTGCAGCCGGCCAAGTAGGTGAGGCTGATGAACGGATCGAGGATGCCGGACTCGGCCGGTACGGGGATCTTGCCGTCCTCGGCGTACGGATACGCCGACTCGTAGTCGTCGAACAGCACGACGTGTTCAGCGACCCACAGCGAGTCGAACCCGCGCTCCTCGGCGCCCTTGCCGAGCGCCTCGATGTATTCCGGCGTAGCGTATGGATTCGCGAACGGTGCAAATAGGCCAACCTTCATGCTTCTCTCCTTGGTGCGTGGTTCAGGCTCTCGCCAGCCGCTCTTGGGCGACGTCGGCCGCGCGCAACGCCGACGCGGCTGCCGCGGCGCCGCCCGCGTAGCCTCTGCTCTCGACGCCATCGCCGACGAGCAGCAGGTTCGCGATCGGCGTATCGATATCGACGCCCGCACCCGGCCACGCGTGCAGGCCGGGGAACTCGGTCCCCATGCAGAGCGCCTGCACCCTGGTGCCTTCGCGCCAGCCCGGCGTCATGTCGTCCATATCGAGGAGCGCTTCATCCACCTGCGCCTGCCAGTCGACGGGCGTGTCGGGGCTTTCGACGGTGAGCGGATAGATCTCCGTGATGTGCGTGCCCGGCGGCGCCCACTCCGTGATGGACGTCGCGTCGAAGATCATGCAGATACGCCTGCCGCCGACGACCGTGTAGACGGCGCCTGGGATGTTGCCCAGCAGATCGCGGTCGCTGATCAGATGGATCGAGATGCTGGTGACAGGCTGAACGCGTTCGTCGAGCCGGTCCGTATATCGCTCATCTAATGCGGCGCCATCCAGCAGACGCATCGTCTGATGGGGGCCGGCGTTGCTGATGACGGAGCGAGCGGTGACAGAGCAGGGTTGCCCGCGGCGGCTGACCTGCACGCCTGTCGACGTCTTGCCGTCCAGCGTAATCGCCTCGACCTCGGCCCGCGTCCAGACCTCGCCGCCTCGGTCGCGGATCGCCTTCGCCAGACCGCCCATCAGGTGGATCAGTCCGCGCCGCGACAGGCCCATGCCCTTCCCCGACGTAGCAGCGATGAGCTGGAAGAAGTCGGCTGCGGGCACGTCTTCCGGCCCGAACGCGGCGGCGATAATGCCACGGAAGATCTGCTCGATGTCCTTGTTGTCGCTGACCGCCCCGAGCCACTGTAGCAGGCTGCCGGAAGGATAGTTGCCGCTCGTGAGGGCGTCCTTCATGCCGGCCATTACGGCCTGGACGGCGTCGGGCTCGCCGGAGATGTCGACCAACGCCCGCC
>JADFRJ010000079.1 GCA_022561355.1 Chloroflexota bacterium
CGATGGGCTTCATCCATCCTGACGCGGACCGGGAGCATCAAGAGGCCAGCCTGGAGTTTTTGAGAAAGGCTAGCTCAGGCGACGTCGCGGCGCGCCTGCTCGAAGAGGGCATGTTCAATGTGGATGTATGCGGCATAGTGCCAGCGCTGCAGATGCCGTCGTTGGTGATGCACCGGCGCGATGACAACGCCATCCGCTGGGAAAACGGACGCCAGGTGGCATCGCTGCTGCCCAACGTGAAGTTCGTGCCGCTAGAGGGCGACCACCACCTACCCGAGGACGGCGACTCCGGGGCGGTACTGCGCGCCATCGAGGACTTTCTTGGCGTTGAGACGCCATCCACTGACACCCCGCCGGCATCGCCCGCGGCACGCTACGCGGACGCGCCGGTGACGCTGCTCTTTACGGACATCGAGGGATCGACGACGCTGACGGAGCGGCTTGGTGATGCGAGGGCGCAGGAATTGCTGCGCGACCACGACAGCATCGTGCGGCAGGCGCTCGGCGCTCGTGGTGGGTCCGAGATTAAGCATACGGGCGATGGCATCATGGCCTCGTTCCCGTCGGCTTCGGGCGCGCTCGAGGCGGCGATCGCCATGCAGCGGTCGCTCGCGAAGCGAAACGAAGAGCAGCCGGATGAGGCGATCCTGGTCCGGATTGGGCTGAACAGCGGCGAGCCGGTGCGGGACGGCGATGACCTGTTCGGTACGTCTGTCCAGCTGGCCCGGCGCATCTGTGACAAGGCCGCTCCGGGACAGATCCTCGCGTCGAACGTCGTGCGGGAACTCGTGGCCGGGAAGGGCTTCCTGTTTGCGGACCTCGGTGAGACCGCCTTGCGCGGGTTCGAAGACCCAATACGTGTGTATGAAGTGCGCTGGAGCGAATAGCGTCGAGAGCATAGGGGAGACAGGTCTATGACCACGAACGGCAACAGCAACATCGGAACGATCCGGCCGGTGAAGATCGAAGAAGAGATGCGCACGTCGTATCTCGACTACGCGATGAGCGTGATCGTTGCTCGCGCGCTTCCCTCGGCCCAGGACGGCCTTAAGCCAGTCCAGCGCCGGATCTTGTACGCGTTCCACGAGCAAGGGATCCGCGCCGGTACTCGCTATCGAAAGACCGTCGGTGTGGTCGGCGAGGTGATGAAGAGCTACCACCCGCACGGCGACTCGGCCATCTATGATGCGATGGTCCGCATGGCCCAGGACTGGACGTTGCGTTACCCGCTCGTTGACCCCCAAGGAAACTTCGGAAGCGTTGACGGCGACCCACCTGCCGCCATGCGTTACACAGAGGCGCGGCTGTCGGTGATCGCGACAGAAATGCTGGCGGACATCGACAGGGAGACGGTCGACTTCGTGCCTAACTTCGACGACAGTACACGCGAACCAGTCGTGCTCCCCGGACGGCTCCCAAACCTGCTGGTAAACGGCGCCAGCGGCATCGCTGTAGGCATGGCGACCAACATCCCCCCACATAACCTCAACGAGATCTGCGACGCGATCATCAAGCTGCTTGACGCGCCTGAGACGACGACTGACGAGCTGTCCGAAATCGTGAAGGGCCCTGACTTCCCGACGGGCGGCATCATCTACCGCATGCGAAGCGAGAAGGAGTACGACGCGGACGGCAACCGCACGGAAGTGCTGCGCGACGCCGTGAAGCAGACGTACGGCGACGGCAGAGGCCGCATTGTGATGCAGGCCCGGACGCATGTTGAAGAGGCGGCGCGCGGTAACAGGATGCAGATCATCGTGACGGAGCTGCCGTTCCAGGTGAACAAGGCATCGCTTGTGGAGCGCATCGCGGGCCTGGTCCGCAACAAGAAGGTCGATGGCATCAGTGACCTGCGCGACGAGTCCGACCGCCACGGCATGCGCATCGTGATCGAGCTGAGCCGGACGGGCCAGCCGCAAGCGGTGCTGAATTCCTTGTACAAGCACACCGCCATGCGGAGCACGTTCCCGGTGAACATGCTCGCGCTGGTTGACGGCCAACCTCGGGTGATCAACCTCAAGGTGGCGCTCGAGCAGTACATCATCTTCCGCCGCGAGGTGATTCGCCGGAGGACGGAGTTTGACCTCAGGAAAGCCCAGGAGCGCGACCACATCCTGCAAGGCCTGATCAAGGCGCTGGACAAGCTGGACGCAGTGATCAAGACGATCCGGGCCGCCCAGTCCGCCGACAAGGCCAAGGACGCCCTGATGGCCAAGCCGTTCAACCTGACGGAGATCCAGGCGCAGGCCGTGCTGGACATGCAGCTCCGGCGCCTGGCGCGTCTAGAGCGCCAGAAGATCGAAGAGGAGCATCAGGAGCTGCTGAAGCTCATTGCCGAGCTGGAAGACCTGCTCGCCCACCCGGCCAAGATCGACGGGCTCATCAAGGAGGACCAGCTCGAGCTGAAGGAGAAGTATGGCGACGACCGAAGGACGCAGATCGTCGCTCAGGTAGCGGAACAGTACAGCGAGGAAGACCTGATCGCCCATCAGGAGGTCGTGATCACGCTCAGCCAACGCGGCTATATCAAGCGCTTGCCGTTGGAGACGTACCGGCCGCAGTTGCGCGGCGGTCGCGGCATCGCTGGCATGGGTACGCGCGAGGCCGATGCGGTGCACCGTCTGGTTGTCGCCGATACGCACGACAGCCTGCTGTTCTTCACGGACCGTGGCCGCGTGTTTCAGCTGCGGGCGTTCGAAGTGCCAGACGCGTCCCGGCAGGCGAAGGGCCTGCCGCTGATCAACTTGATCGAAATCGAACAGACCGAACAGGTGACGGCCGTCGTCGCGGCCCGCGACTTCGAGAAGGACGCGATGGTGCTGGGGACCAAGTTCGGCGAGGTGAAGCGCACCAAGCTCTCCGATTTCTCCTCAGTGCGACGTTCAGGCCTGATCGCTATGGACTTGGAGAAGAACGATGTCCTCGTGTCTGCCAAGCTGGCGCACGACGATGACGACGTCGTGTTCGTGTCGTCTGATGGCCAGTCGGTGCGATTCCCGGTTGCGGAGCTGCGCTCCGCATCGCGTGCCAGCGGTGGCGTGCGGGGTATTAAGCTGGCGAAAAACGCGACCGGCGTCAGCATGGAGATCGCCTCGGCGGGCGACCAACTGATGACGCTGACCGAGTTCGGCGCGGGCAAACGCACGCCGATCGAGGAGTACCCGAGGCATCATCGCGGCGGTAGCGGCGTCATCACGTTCAAGGTCTCCGACCATACGGGACCTGTCGTCGCGGCGCGCATGGTGAAGGATTCGCAGGAGCTAATCGTCATCTCTCAGGACGGCATCGTGCTGCGAACGAGGATGGATGGTATCTCCATTCAAGGCCGGTCGACTCAGGGTGTCGCGGTCATCAGTGTTGGCGAAGGGGACCGCGTGGGCTCCGTGGCGACGATCGAGATGGCGCCCGAGCAAGGTGCGGCGACGGCCGAAGGCCCTGCGTCCGATACGGCGTCCGATACGGCGTCCGATACGCCACCTGATGCAGAGCCCGACAAGAAGACATCGAAGAAAGGCGCCAAGGCCGCGCTTGGGAAGGCCGACGCCGCGATGCGGAAGGCCGACGAGACAATCAAGAAGACCAGCTCGAACGGACGTGATTCTAAGAGCTCCAAGTAGCCAACCTTCATGGCATCGCGGGTGAGGGTCGCCACGGAGGCCGACCTACCGCGCGTCGTCGAATTGCTGGCGCAGCTATCGATCGACGGCCCGCGAGAGCAGCCCGGTTCGCCTTCGCCCGAGGTCTATACGGAAGCCTTTCGGCGCATGCAGGCCGATGAAGAACAGCGGCTGCTGGTGCTGGAAGTGGACGGCCGGATCGTTGGCACGCTGGTGCTGTTCATCATCCCGAACCTCACCCACCGAGGACGGCCATACGCGACGGTCGAGAACGTAGTTATAGACGACTCAGAGCGCGGCACCGGACGTGGACGTGAACTGATGAACTACGCGATCGACGAGGCGAAGAGGGCCGGCTGTTACAAGATGGCGCTCACCAGCCACAGGAGCCGAACAGCCGCGCACCGTTTCTACAAGAGCCTCGGCTTCGAGTCGGCGCACGAAGCTTACCGGATCGATTTCCCGGATTAGCGTTCGGCGAGCCAGCGCCGGACTGAGCCGCCGATCTTGGCGAACTCGTACGCGATCGGCCCGGTCGGGTCGCCGAGAACGAGGGGCCGGCCTTGGTCCGCCGTCTCCGCAAGGCGGATGTCGAACGGGATCCGGCCGAGGACCGGCAGGCCGGCGTCACTGAGCCTGGACGAGGTCCCGAACAGGTCGATCTGCTCTTCGCAATGCGGGCAGCGCAGTTCCGCCATGTTCTGTACCCAACCGATCACGGGCACGTCGTGCTCTTTCAGCAGCGCCAGCGTGCGCTCGGCGTCCATCTGGGCCAGGTCCTGAGGCGTGGTGACGAAGATGGCGCCGGAAATCGGCAGTTCGCTGGCCATGGCCAGCAGTTCGTCGCCGGTGCCGGGTGGCGCGTCCATCACGAGAATATCGGCCTTCCAGGCCACCTCGAACACCAGGTAGCGGAGCAGAGTGGACACCATTGTGCGGCCGGCGAGGTTCGGCGCCATCCGTTCGGGAACCAGGAACCCGACCGACATCACCTCCACATCGAATCGCATGTGGGGCCGTTTGCGCTGCGACAGGGGTTTGACCTCCTTGGACATGAGCTCCCAACCGAACCCCCGCGGCGCCTGCTCCAGATGGAGGCCCAGCAGGTGCGGCAGGTCCGGTGCGCTTAAGTCGCCGTCCAGGAGACCCGTCGACAACCCCATCGCCGATAGCGTCAGCGCCAGGTTGACCGCCAGCGTGGACTTGCCCACGCCGCCTTTCCCGCCGAACACGGCGATGAGGTGCCGCCCCTCCCCGAAGCCCTGCCCGCCGCGATAGACTTGGCGGCCCGCGCGCATTTCGAACTGAATACCGGGAAACGCAGCCGTGAGGTGTGCGTGCGCACTAACGAGCAGCTCTCTCGGCGTGTCCTCTTTGCCGATCACGACGGCCGCCCAGCCGTCTTCGCTGATCACGTCCGCGATCTCGTCGCCGGCCAGAGACGGCGAGCCGTCCGGCTCGCGCAGCGATGCTAGGGCCGCCCGGACGGCGGCCGCGTCGATCTCAGTCGCGCCCTGCCCGGCCATTGAACTCGATCACCTTGTCCGGACGCAGCCGGATCGTAACGGAGCTTCCGCCTTCCGTGCTCTTGAGGTACGCGCGGCCCATCTCTTCGCCCAGATAGCGGAACGCCAGCTTCTGACGCCGCTCGTCCGAAAGAGCGTCTTCGATCTGGGCCTTCCCTCGCACCATGGCCGCAAGGTAAGGAAGCTCGCGGCGGTCGATGACGAGGGTGACGTCGGGATGCGCCTCAACGTTGAGGTGCTTCTGCGACCCACGGCCGGTGGAGATCAGGAACTCACCGTCTTCGTACAGGTACCAGATGGGCGCGGCGTGGGCGCGGCCTTTCGTATCGACAGTCGCGAGTACCGCAACGTTGGCTTCCTCGAGCATGGCTTCGACGCCGGGGCTGGTCATGAATACCTCCTAGTTTATGTGCTCTAGCACGAATTCGACGACGCCCAGGTCAATCTCCAGCGCTGCGTCCGTCCGCTCTTGCACCGTCATCTCAGACTTGTACTTCCCTACGGTGGAAACGAACTGGAGCGAGCTTAGTGGTTCGCCGGGCGTTAGCACCGGGCTCCGTACGCTCCTGAACAAAGCTCGCTCCGTCAGGCATCGGCTGAACACGCGATCCGGCGCGAGAACCACCACGACCGCGGCGATCCACGACGCTTCGCTCTCGCCCCCGATCTCTCGAAGCGCGCCCGCATAGTAGTCGAGCAGCTCATCGTCCGGCGCAGTTCCAGGATTGCCCAGGATGCGACCGACGAGGACACCAGGCTGCTTTTCTGGCGGAAAGGCATCGATGAAGAGGGAGTAGTCGGTGGCGAACGTAGGAAGGCCGGCGGCCTCGAAGTAAGCCTTCGCCTTGATTGTCGCGTTGCCTTCTGGCGTATCAGAACTCTCCACAACCGACAGCTCAATGTCTAGCTCTGCCGGACCGAGCAGGGCAATGCCGAACGGCTCCAACAGGTGGCGGAAGCGCCCAAGCCGCGTAGCATTCCTGGAACCCAGCAGTACTTGCTTCATCGCTCCCAGACTACAGCATCGTGACTGAAGTAGACGCGGTCTGGTTTCAGGTCTCGCAGGCTTGCCGCCGAGCTAGCGTATAGTTCGTCATCCCATTCGCCGGTCGGCGCGGCGCCCTCGAACTCCGCCGCGTCGTAGACGGCCTGCCCGGCGATCACGATGCGCCCTTCGCTGCTCTCGATGAGGACTGACTGATGGCCGGGCGTGTGGCCGGGGGTTGGTACCAGCCTGATGCCCGGCAGCAGTTCGGCCTCGCCTTCGTGCAGCTCGTACTGCGCGCCCTGGAAGTCGATCCATTCCGGGATCGTGTAGAGCGGCTCCCGCGCGGCTTCATGCTCGACCCGCTGGACGTGGATGGGCGTGTCCGGGAAGAGCCGATTTTCGCCGCAATGGTCGAAGTGGAGATGCGTGTTGATGACGGCCGTGACCTCCGAGACGGCGATGCCGCGCGCGGCCAGTTCGTCCGTGAGGGGCCGTCGTTGCGGCGCGTAGAGCTTGTCGATGCCCGCGTGGCCGTCGCCAACGCCGGTGTCGACCAGGACCAGGCCGGCCGGGTGGCGGATCAGGAACGCGAAGATAGGGCACGGCTGGCCGGCGCGCGGATGAGCGTCCGGCAGCGTCACATCGGCAAGATGGAGCGGCTCGATGTGAGGGAGCCGCTCCGACGGCATCAGTAGCCGCGCGCAGGGTCGGCTAGGTTGTTGAGCGGCTCATGCGCCAAGTAACGGCGGAGGTTGTCGCAGAAGATGCTCACAGCCCGCTGGTTGTAGATCTCGGTACCTCCGGAGATGTGAGGGCTCATGATGACGTTCTCCATCTGCCAGAGTTCGCTCTCCGGAGGCAGCGGCTCCTGTTCGAAGACGTCCAGTCCGGCGCCGGCGATCTCGCCGTTCTTGAGCGCTTCGATCAGCGCGTCTTGGTCGACCACGGCCCCACGGGCGATGTTGATCAGCACGGCGCTCTGCTTCATCGCCGCGAGTTCTGGCTTGCCGATCAGGTGGCGGGTCTCTTCCGTGAGCGGCGTCGCCAGTACGACGAAGTCGCTCTCGGCAAGGAGGGATGGCAGCTCCGAAGGGGGCATCAGCTCGCCGATCTCTTCATCAACAAACCGTTCCGTGATGGAGCGCCGGATGGCGAGCACGCGGCAGCCGAACGCCTTCGCGAGGCGGGCCACCTCGGTTCCGATGTGGCCCAGCCCGACGATGCCTACCGTTTTGCCGAACAACTCCTGCGGCATGAAACGCACCCACTCCTTGCGTTCTTGGGCCCGAATGAAGGTGTGGGCCTGCTTGCAGAACATCAGCATGACGGTCAGCACGTACTCTCCGATGGGCGTGGCGTGGAGGCCGCTGGCACTGGTGACCATGATGTCGCTCTCCAGCAGCCCGCTGCGCATCGCCCGGTCCAGCCCCGCGCTTGTGAGCTGCAGCCAACGCAACGCGGGCGCTTCCTTCTTGAGCGCTTCGACGGTCGGGTACATCTCGATCAGCGCAGGGCCCCAGAAGCCGAACAGCACCTCAGCTTCCGTCATCGCTTCGGTGAACTCGGTGCGAGCCGTCTGCGCCTCCAGTTCGCTCGGGTACTTGCGCTGGCCGCGAAAGAGCCGGCGGGCGGCTTGGCCGAGCACCGTGGCCCGCACGCGCGGGTCGACGTCCTCGATCTCTTTGACGAGTTCGGGCTCAAGCGCGAAGGTGATGAGCACCTGGAGTTCGGACTGCTCAGACAAGGACGCCTCCTCTACTTCCCGTAGGCCAACCGTTCGATCAGCCAGAGCGGCAACCCGGCCTGCTGCATGGCCGCCTGCGTTTCCGGGATGTCGTACTCCACGCGAGCGAACGTGATCGTCGCCGCTTCGCTGTCGTACAGCGCGTAGGAGGCGCGCGGGTCGCCGTCGCGCGGCTGTCCGACGCCGCCGGGGTTGATGATCATGCGCTCCTCCGTGAGTTCCACACGAACGCCGTCGTCGGCCGTAGCAGGTGCTGACGGCATAGCGACGTCTTCCCGGCAGACGGCGGGGAGGTGGGTGTGCCCAACAAGGCTGAAGCGCGTCTTCTGCAGCTCGAACTGCGCTTGCGCCTGCTCGCTGGAGAGCAGGTACTCCCACTCCGGCCAGCGAAGGCTGCCATGCACGAGCGTGAAGTCGCCTTCTTCGATCACCATGGGCAGCTCCGTCAGGTAATCGCGGGAGCTGTCCGAGAGTTCGCTTTCGGTCCACTTGGCCGCCGTGGCGGCCGCTTCGTTGAAGTCGTCTGTCGGCATCTTGCCACACGATGCGAGGTCGTGATTCCCGGCGATGGTCACGTTCTTGTACGAGCGCAACGTCTGGATGCACTCGTTCGGCTGGGGGCCGTAGCCGACTGTGTCTCCCAGGCACCAGAGCGCGTCCAGGCTGCCGCCGGCCTCCGCGTCCGCGAGCACGGAGCGAAAGGCGGCTAGGTTCGCGTGGATGTCTGAGACGATGGCGATACGCAAAGAGCGATCCTTGTTTTCATAGCTTGGACGTTGCAGGGCGGATTCTAACATACGACCCCGCAAGGGGACGTTGAGTATAATCCAACCTGTGAAGGTTTCTGAGCTTGGCGAATTCGGCCTTATCGACCGCCTCACCGAAGTGCTGGCGTCCGAGTCGTTCGCCACGCCGCGAGAACGGCTCCTGGTCGGCATCGGCGACGATGCCGCCGTCTGGCGCAACGAGTCAGCCGCGACGGTGGCGACCACGGACACGCTTGTGGCGGGAGTCCACTTCTTGTTGGAGAAGACGCCGTGGAACGACGTTGGGTGGAAGGCGATTGCCGTAAACGTGAGCGACGCGGCGGCGATGGGATGCCGCCCGGATTTCGCGCTGATCACGCTGGGCCTGCCCGCCGACGCCGAGACCGATGACATCGATAGGCTCTATGCGGGCATTGCGGAGGCCGCGGACGCCTTCGACGTCGAAATTGCCGGTGGCGATATTGTGCGGGCGCCCGTCACGTTCATTTCGGTTGCGTTGACCGCCCAGGCGGAGCTTGCCGAGGATGGGCAGCCGCTGGTGCTTCGCCGCAGCGCAGCGAAAGCGGGCGACGTGATTGCCGTCACCGGCTCGCTTGGCGGCGCGGCCGCCGGACTGCGGATCGCCCTGCGCGGCGAGCCGGA
>JADFRJ010000080.1 GCA_022561355.1 Chloroflexota bacterium
CTGGTCGACGTAGCGCGCATCACCGAGCTGCTGTGTCTCAGCGACAGAACTCTCCAGGTCCGTAAACAGGATCGCCCGTACCGCGGGCACCCACTCGGTCGTGGCAGGATCCTTGGCCGCCGGCGTGCTCGCGATCCTGCCCATGAACTCTTCAACGACTGGTTGGTTCACTTCGATGATCTCGTTTGCCACGTCATCGTGAGCTTCCTTGTGCACAAGGGCTGCGCGCTCCTTGCTCGGAGCATCGATAAGGCAGAAGGCCTGTTGTGCTTCTTCTTCGATCCAGTACGTGACGTAGCGGACACCGTACTTGCCTTGGATCTCGATGTCACGCAGGTGGACTTCTGCGACCTCTTCGGCAGTCTGCGTCACTCCCTCGTGACGGTCCATGTAAAGTGGCATACGCCGTCCCTCCCTTGCGGCCAAGCTTAACGTCGCTGACGACATCCGTCAACGGAGCCGCGTATTAGAGCGACCGGGGGATCGCCCCTTAGGTCTCCTCCAGCTCGAAGCGGAAGTCCTCGATAACGGGGTTGGCGAGCAGTTTCCGGCACATCTCGGTGACCTGCACGTCTGCTTCGCTCTCGTCTTCCGCGTCCAGAGTGATCTCGATGTACTTGCCGGCGCGCACGCCCTGGACCGACTCGAACCCGAGCGAGTGAAGGCCGCCGCGGATCGTCAGGCCCTGCGGGTCGTTCACCGTCGGCTTCAGCGTGACGTAGACGCGCGCGAGGAACACTACAGCTTGACGTCCTCGCCGGTCAGACGCTTGTAGATGTCGCGATAGCGTCGCGCCGTCTCGTCGACGACCTCCTGAGGTAGCTCAGGGCCCGGCGGCTCGCGGTCCCAATCGGACGCCAGCAGGTAGTCACGTACGTACTGCTTGTCGGCCGCTTCCTGATGCTGCCCTACGCGGTGGTCGGACGCTACCCAGAAGCGGCTGGAGTCGGGCGTGAGGACTTCGTCGATGAGGATGGGCTCGCCATCGAGCATGCCGAACTCGAACTTCGTATCGGCGATGATAATGCCGCGATCGCGAGCGTAATTCCCGCCGTACTTGTAGAGGGCCAGGCTGCGTATCCGGAGGGCGTTCGCGACCTCCGTGCCGACGAGCTTGATGAACTCCTCTTGGGAGAGGTTCTCGTCGTGGCCAACCTCCGCTTTCGTCGTGGGTGTGAACAGTGGCTCTGGGAACGGTTCGCTCTCCTGAATGCCGGGCGGCAGCGGGATGCCGCAGACGGTTGTCTCCTTCTGGTACTCCGCCCAAGCTGAGCCAGCCATGTAGCCTCGTACGATGCACTCGACCGGCACGCGCTCAGCCTTGCGGACGATGGTGCTGCGGCCGATCAGTTCTTCTGGCAGCGTGAACGGCAGATCGTCCTCCGCTGACCCATCGGCGAGCCGAAGGAAGTGGTTCGGGACGACGGCGGATGTGCGATCGAACCAGAACGCCGATATCTGGGTCAGGACGGCGCCCTTGCCGGGGACGCCGTTGGGCAGCACCACATCGAACGCCGAGATACGGTCGGTGGCGACGATGAGGAGCCGGTCGCCAAACTCGTAGAGGTCGCGGACTTTGCCCTGGTGGACCGCGTTAGGGAGCGGGCTCTGAAGCAATACGCTCATCGGACTCCTTTCGTACCTGTAGATCGAAGTAGAGGAGGGTCATCGCGGTGACGGCGAAGGGCAGCAGAAGCGCGTTCACGAACGAGTTTACCGTGCCCGACACGAGGGCCGGCGCGAGGATGAGCATGGCGGCCACGATGGATGCTGGAAGGGTTGAGATGAGGCCGATAACGATGGCGATGCCGAGCGTGCGCCACCAGCGCCCCTGCACGGCGGCGGCGCTGCGGCTGAGCGCCGCGCTCGGTGTGGCGCCATCAAGGATCACGGCCTGCTGGACGAAGATCCAGCGCACCATGCGCTGGATGGCCCATGGCAGGCCGATGATGGTGATCGAGAGGAGCACGACGATCACCAGGGCGCGAAGGACCGCCCCCAGCAGCGTCCAGAAGCGCTCGAAGGCGGCATCGTACGTATCGGAGAACGTAGGCTCGCCGCCCTGGTCGATCTTCGTCAGCGCGATAATGATCGCGGCTCCGGCAAGCAAATTCACCGCTAGTTGGAGGATCGCGATTCCGAGAACAGCAAGACCGACGCCCACGGAGTCGTCCACCGTTCGTTGGAGGGCGGCGCTTGCGATGCCGAGGGGAATGACAACGGCGGCGATGACGAAGAGGGCCGCGAAGTTCTGTTGGTAGAGGTGGAGCGCCGCCTGGATAATCTCGCCGAGGTCACGCCGCTGCCGGAGCGCGATGCGCTGTTCGTTCATAGGAGATCGAGCCTGCGGAAGCTGTCGTCCACATACCGGGTGTAGTAGGCGTAGTCGAACAGCTCATCGAGTTGCTCCGGCTTGAGGCGGCCGGTGATATCGCTATCGGCGTTCAGGACCTCGCGGAAGGGGCGGCGTTCCTGCCAGCAGACCATGGCGTTGCGCTGGACGATCTTGTAGGCGTCCTGCCGCGAGAGGCCGGTATCGATCAGCGCCAACAGCACGCGCTGCGAGAAGGGGAGGCCGTAGGAGGCGTCCATGTTCTCGCGCATCCGCTCCGGATAGACGAGCAGCCCGCGCACGATCATGGCGAACAAATCGAGCATGTAGTCGAGCGCGATGCAGGCATCCGGCAGGATGACGCGCTCGGCGGAAGAGTGCGAGATATCGCGCTCGTGCCAGAGCGCCACGTTCTCGAGCGCCGTCACGGTGTAGCCGCGAAAGAGGCGGGCGAGGCCGGAGATGCGCTCCAGCTTCTCCGGGTTGCGCTTGTGCGGCATGGAGCTGGAGCCGGTCTGGCCTTCGCTGAACGGCTCTTCTGTCTCGAGCACCTCGGTGCGCTGCAGGTGGCGCAACTCCGTAGCGAAACGATCGAGCGAAGCGGCGATGACGGCGAGCGCTCCGATGAAGCTGGCGTGGCGGTCGCGGCTGATGACCTGTGTGCTGATGGCGTCGACGCTCAGGCCGAGGCTGGCGCAGACCGCGTCCTCGATATCGGGAGGGACCGATGCGTGGGTGCCGACCGGGCCACTGATCTTGCCGACGGCTATTTCAGCCTTGGCGGTGGCGAGACGCCGCAGGTCGCGGCGGATCTCATCCACCCACCCTGCCAGCTTGAGGCCGAACGTCATCGGCTCCGCGTGGACGCCGTGGGAGCGGCCCATGCAGAGCGTGTCCTTGAACTCGACCGCGCGGCTCTCCACGGCCTCGAGGACGCCAGCGAGGTCGCGTTCGAGCAGCTCGGCGGCCAGCACGAGGCGGAGGCTGAGGGCGGTGTCCTCCGCGTCATACGAGGTGAGGCCAAGATGGACGAAGCGCGACTCTTCGCCGAGGCTGTCCGCTACAGAGCGGAGGAACGAATTGAAATCGTGGTGCTCTTCGGCCTCGTACTCCGCGATGCGGCCGATGTCATAGCTCGCGCCGCGAATCTTCTCGACATCGCTCTTGGGGATGACGCCTTGGGCGCTCCAGGCCTCGCAGACGGCGATCTCGACCCGCAGCCAGGAGTCGTACTTGGTCTCGTCCGACCAGATCTTGGCCATCTCAGGACGGGAGTAGCGAGGGATCACGAGAGCGGCTCCGAATCCGAACGGGACGTGTTGCTACGTGCGATCAAAGGACGTGGCGGCGTGCTCTAGGCTCAGTCTACCCCGAAGCCAGGCTGGCACGATAGTCGTCATAAGCCTTGCGAATGCCGTCGTGGTGCAGCGCCAGAATCTCGGCGGCCAGATACGCCGAGTTGCGCGCCCCCCATGAGCCCACAGCCACGGCGGCCACCGGCACGCCGGGCGGCATCTGCACGATGCCATAGAGCGCATCGATGCCACCGATATCGCCGGAGGGGACGGGCACGCCGATCACGGGGAGGGCCGTGTGGGCCTTCACCGCGCCGGGCAGGTGAGCCGCGCCTCCGGCAGCGGCGATGATGACCTCGATGCCGCGATCACGCGCACCGATGGCGAACTCACGGACCTTATCCGGCGTACGATGCGCAGACATGACCGCGGACTCGTGTGGGATGCCGAGTTTGGTGAGCGTCGCGAGGCACTCCTCCATAAGCGGAGCGTCCGACTTGGAGCCCATGACGACTGCGACGAGAGGATCAGGCATAGGTGTCGTACCTCATTCTAACAGGGCCGGTCAGTTAGGGGCCGCGACCGCTCGCGCACCGATGTCACGTCTGTAGTGCATACCCTCGAACCGGATGCGCTCTACGTTTCGGTACGCCTTGTCGCGGGCAGCCTGTAGATCCGGCCCGAGCGCCGACACGGTGAGCACGCGTCCGCCTGAGGTGACGAGCGTGCCGTCCTCTTGCCTGGCCGTGCCGGCGTGGAAGACGAGCACGTCAGGATCGAGCTCGTCAATTCCCTCGATTGGCAGGCCGGTTTTGTACTTGGCCGGATACCCACCCGAAGCGAGAACTACGCCAACGCAAGCTTCGTCCGACCAGCGCAGCTCCACTTCCGCGAGCTTGTTGTTCGCGACGGCCCACATGACTTCGAGAAGATCGGATTCCAGGCGAGGGAACAGGACCTGCGCCTCCGGATCGCCGAATCGGCTATTGAATTCGAGCACCATCATCCCATCGTTGGCGCAGAGGATACCCGGGTAGAGCACGCCCTTGTAGGGGAGGCCTGCATCGTACATGGCCTTGATCGCGGCCTCGGTGACGCTCTCGCGGGCCCACTGCTGGTCGGCATCGCTAAACCAGCCCGGCGGGCTGTAGGCGCCCATGCCGCCCGTATTCGGGCCCTGATCGCCGTCGAAGACCGGCTTGTGGTCGCAGGAGAAGGGCATGTGGGCGACGGTCTGGCCGTCCGTGAAGGCGTGGGCGCTCACCTCTGGGCCGTAGAGGCGCTGCTCGATCACGACGCGGTCGCCCGCCGCGCCGAACGCTCGGTCGCGCATGATGGTTGTGACGGCTTCGTGGGCGGCAGCGCTGGAGTCCGTGACGATTGCGCCCTTGCCGACGGCCAGGCCGTCCGCCTTGATGACCAGCGAACCGTCGGCCTGATCGACGTACTTGCGGGCGGCAGCTTCGTTGTCGAACACGCCGAACGTGGCGGTCGGGATGCCTATGCGGGCCATGAGCTGCTTCGAGAAGACCTTGGACGACTCGATGATGGCGGCCGACTTCGCCGGCCCAAAGGCCGCGATGCCCTCCACGAGCAGGCGGTCGACGAGGCCGGCGGCCAGCGGGCCCTCGCTGCCGACGACTACGAGATCGATGCGCTGCTCTTTGCAGGTCCGGACGATCGCTTCGAAATCGTCCACGCTAACTGGCAGGTTAGTCGCAACGTCCGCCGTGCCGGGGTTGCCCGGCGCTACATAGAGGCTGGTGAGCTTGGGAGACTGACTGAGCTTCCACGCAATCGCGTGTTCACGCGCGCCAGAGCCAAGCAGCAGAACGTTCAAGAAAAGGCGTCTCCGTGAGTGACGAGCCGTGGCTGATCCAGACGCCATCGTTCTATCCAGCCGGCCCAGGTCTGTCAAGAACCTGATACCCCGGCGCGTGCTATTCTGAGACGAAAGGTGGCCACAGATAGCACGTCGAACGTATAGGACGACACGAGAACGCGAGCGCGCATTCCTGGTCGCGGTACAGGCGCGCCGTGCCAGCATGAGCCGGGACGGACGCAGCAGCGGCGGCGGGGCTTGGGACACCAACAGTTCGCTGGAAGAGCTGGGGCAGCTCGTGAAGACGGCGGGCGGCCGTGTCGTCGGCCGAACGATCCAGAAACTACAAACGCCGCATCCTGCGCGCTACATCGGCTCCGGGAAGGTCAGCGAGATCAAGTCGCTCCAATCGTCGACGGGCTACAACCTCGTGGTCTTCGACGATGAGCTTTCGCCAACGCAGCAGCGGAACCTGGAGGAAGCGCTGGAAGTCAAAGTCCTCGACCGCACCGCACTGATCCTCGACATCTTCGCGATGCGAGCGAGGACGCGAGAGGGCCGCTTGCAAGTTGAGCTGGCACAGTCCGAGTACTTGCTGCCTCGATTGGCAGGGCAGTGGAGCCACCTGGAACGAATCGGCGCCACCGGCGCACAGGGCGCTATCGGGATGCGTGGCCCTGGAGAGACTCAGATCGAGACGGACCGCCGCCTGGCGCGCACGAGGATTGGGCGGCTGAAGCGTGACATCGAAGCTGTCCGGCGTCAGCGCTCGCTGTACCGGCGGAAGCGCGCGCGCTCGGGCATCCCTATCGTCGCGCTTGTCGGCTACACGAACGCCGGGAAGAGCACGTTGATGCGCGCGCTCACACGCGCCGATGTGCTGGTGGAGGACCGGCTGTTCGCAACGCTGGACCCGGTCACCAGACGGATCCAACTGCCGAGCGGGCAGCCGGCGCTGCTGACGGACACGGTGGGCTTCATCCAGAAGCTGCCGACGCAACTTATCGCGGCCTTCCAGGCGACGCTGGAGGAGTTGGCGGAGGCCGACATCCTACTGCACGCGGTCGACATCACGCACGCTGACGCCGCTCAGCAGAGCCAGACGGTCGACGATACGCTGGCCGAGCTGGGCTTGGGCGACAAGCCCCGCGTGACGGCGCTCAACAAGGTCGACATGCTGGTGGAGAGCGAGGACGGCCTCGTGCGGGAGCCGGAAGACCTGGGGGCGTTCGACCTCTCGCTCGCCACGCACCGGCCCGATGCTGTGCTCGTATCGGCTCAGGAAGGGTGGGGGCTGGATCAACTGCTCCGGCGCATCGATGAGGAGTTGGGCCGAATCAGCGCATCGCGCCAGACAACGGCGCGCCCAGCCTAGGCGCCCAGGCCAAAGCCTGGGAATGAGACTAGGCTGGTGCCTAGTCGCCTAGCATTGTCGTGTAGCCGAGCGCGATCGTCTCTTCGGCATACTCAGCCCTCCAGCCGGGGTCCGGAACGCGGATCGCGTGTTCGCGGAACCAGCGATGGTAGGTCAAGTACTCATCCTCCAACCGTTTACGGGCGTCGTTCTCCTCGACGAAGGCGTCCGAATCGTATTCTTCGAAGCTCTTGTCGGCGTCGACTAGCGGCACCTCTAGCTCTTCCTGCCAGTAGCCGGCGATGTAGTCCAGCGCCTCTTCAAGGTCCTTTCGGCAATCGTTGATCAGCATCGTCATCAGCGTCGTCTGATCGACCACCTTGGAGCGGACGCCCAACTCTTCGGCGCATGTCTGGCAGAGGACGACCAGCTTTCGCGAATCGCAGGCGTCTGTCCGCACGCAGAACTGGCAGCGCGGGGCGTAGTCGGTACCCCAGGGTTGCCGGGTGTAGCCGGCTGAAACCGTGGTGGTGAAGGCGCTACAGCGAGGACAGGTCATCTTGTCCCCAAGGATCTCATCGATGGCCTTGTCCCAGTCGATCTGCATGACCTCTCCTCAAATAGGGGATGTGTTGCCATGATAGCGCGTGGGCGTGAGGTGTCAAACTGCCGGCCCGGCGATACGGCCGTAGTGCACGGAGAGGCTAACTACAGCGCGAATGACGATCGATAGCGGTGTCAGGGCAGTGTGAGGATCTGGCTACAAGGTCAGCCAGCCACGCTGTTGGGAGCGCCTTTGCCCGGCGTCGTTATCGACAACGCCGGAGCCGAGGTGCTACGAAGCTACGCAGCTTCCTCGATCGTCTCCTCAAGGTGCCTGCGAAGCGATGAGAGAATGCGCTTATGAAGCTGACAGACGCGCGACTCAGACAGACCAAGCAGCCGGCCAACTTCGTGGAACGGCTTGGATTCGCCGTAGCGGAGGCGTAGGATCGCCCGGTCTCGCTGGTTCAACAGGCTGAGCGCCTCCTGCAACCGGAGGAGCGCCGCCTGGCGCTCCGCGGCTATCGCGGGATCGGATCGGTCGTCATGATCGGCTGGGTCGTAGCGTCCACCACCGCCGTCACCGTTAGTATCCTGGAGAACGGTCTCCAACGATACGAACCGTGAGCTGGCGTGCCTCTTGACCTCCCTGACGTCGGTGGGGCTCATGCCGAGACGCATCGCGACTTCCTTCGCCGTCGGCCAGCGGCCGAGCTGCGTCGCAAGCTGCTGGGAGGCCTGTTCGACCTGGCGAGTGTCGCGGCGTAGCGAGCGGGGTAGGGGGTCCTGCCGCCGGACGGCGTCCAGAATCGAACCGCGGATGCGCCGGATGGCGTAGCTGGCAAACTTCGTACCGCGGCTTTCGTCGAATCCGTCGATCGCCTGGATGAGGCCTTCGGTACCGAAGCCGAGTGCGTCGTCGCGCTCCAGTCCGAGCGTGTTGGTCCTATCGGTCGAGAGCCGGTTCACGACGAACGTGACGAGCGGCATGTGCCTGAGGATCAGTGCTTCGCGCTTTGGCATGGTCGTGCTCCCTTTTTGGGCGCCGATTGGGAGTGGGTCTGCCAGGAACGAGGCGAAGGGGAGGGGTTGTCGAACGTTAGCGTTTCGGCAGCCCGGCGACCCTAACTCTCTTCCAGAGTGGTAGGCCCGTGGCTTTGCGCCCCCTTCTTTCGAAGGGTTTGCCCTTTTCGGCGCCTCTCGACGCGCTTGTTGAGGCGCTCCATGCCAGAGGTCCTGCTGGACCGCGCCCATTCTTGGGCTACATGACTCCTAACGTCAGCGGCTAGAAAACGTTACAGAATCGTATTCCACAGCCGAGCGGGTTAGCCGCCTCGCCTCGATGAAGCGGCTGCTATGATGTCAGCGATTACGGCAATGACAGAACCTGTTCAACCAATCGATTATGTCCAGCGCTGGCGAGAGCTGATCCGCGCACGGCGCGAGCAGCATGACGCCGCCTGTGCCGCTCAGGGCCGCACGACCGATGACTACTGGGCGCGCAGGGCGGAGGGCTTCCGCAAATTCGTGCAGGAGGCGGGCAAGCAGGCGGACCCCTTCATCGACTGCATCGTGAAGGAACTGCGACCCGCCGACAGCGTGCTGGACGTCGGGGCAGGCACAGGCCGCCACACGGTTGTCCTCGCGCGACACGCCAAGCACGTGACGGCCCTCGACCCCTCAGTGTCGATGCTGAACTTCCTGCGCGAGGACATCGAATCGCAGGGCCTCGACAACGTCGATGTGATCGAAGGGGGCTGGCCGGAGGCGGCGGCGAACGCGCCTCGGGTGGATGTGATGATCAGCGCCCATGTGCTGTACCCAATCGAGGACGTCGTGTCGTTTCTGAAGACGTTCGACCAGCAGGCGGAACGGCTCTGCTTTCTGCACCTCATGACGTGGCAGCCGTG
>JADFRJ010000081.1 GCA_022561355.1 Chloroflexota bacterium
CGGGCCTGTGTCGAAGCAGGAGCCGTTGCTGTAGAGCAGGTCGCGTCAGATCGCGATCGCGCTGCTCCTATAGGAGCCGCACCAGATGCCGATATTACATTCAGGAGTGTGGGCTGTCTAAACGGCCTGCGGATTTGCGTATGCTCAACGATGTTGAAGCTCGTGACGCTTCAATTGAACCGGGGACTGATAACGCCTCCGAAACGCCATCGCTGTCGGGCACCGTTGAGGAAGTCCGGGGGCTGAAGCGCTGGGTGCAGCTCAGCGTGTACGGGCTGATCCTCGTGCTCATTCCTCTCTATACGTTCGTGTTTCAGATGGCGACGATCCAAGCCGGGATTATCCTGGTCGTGGGCTTCGTTATGGCGGCGGCGATCATCGAAGTAGCGTTCGATCGGATGCTGAAGCTCCGCATACGAGCGGAGACGGCGATGTGGGAGAGCGAACAGCAAGTGCGCTCGGTGCTGAACTCCGCGCCAGACGCCGTCTTCTGCATGGATGAAGGCGGTGTGATCACCGACTGGAACACGCAGGCGGAAGCGACCTTCGGCTGGCCCCGCGCGGAGGTGATCGGCCTGCAAATGCCGGAGACGATCATCCCGCCGGAGCACAGAGCCGCCCACGTCGAAGAGATGACGCGCTACTTCAAGAGCGGCGAAGGCCCCTTCCTGAACCAGCGGGTCGAGATCACGGCGCTACATCGCGACGGGCATCAGTTCCCAATCGAAATCACGATCTCACTCGTCCGCGGGATGAGCCCTGGGAGGTTCAGCGCGTTCGCACGCGACATCACGGAGCGCAAGGACGCCGAACAGGCGCTGCGCGACCAGACGACGCACGACGCGCTCACGAGCGTTCTCAATCACGGAGCAATTGTAGCAGCCCTTCATGAGGCCTCCAACGACGGCAGCGGCAGCCATTCGATCGCGATGGTGGATGTCGACGGCCTCAAGGCGACCAACGACACCTACGGCCACCAAGCCGGCGATGCCGTGCTGAAAGCCGTCGCGGCAGGGCTCGCGGCGGATGGTGCGGTCGTTGGGCGGTACGGTGGCGACGAGTTCGTGGTGCTGCTACGCGGCGCTGACCGTGATGCCGCGGAGAAATATCGTGCTGAGGTCCTGGGAGGATTCTCCCGCGCGACCGTCGATGGCCCCGGCGAGGGCTCCCGGATACCGATCTTCGTGAGCATCGGCCTAGCTTCGTACCCGGATGAGGCGGACACGATCGCTGGCTGGTTGGGGCTTGCGGACAACGCGATGTACGCCGCCCGGAAGGACAAGCCGGATTCGCCGAAGGCATCGGGCAATGAGCGCGCGTTCGGACAAGAGCGTGCCGCAAGACTAATCGCGGAGATCGTTCCTCTCCTGACGCGAAGCGGGAGCAGAGAGGACAAGCTCGACCTGGTAGCGCAGCACCTCTCGGTCAGTGCGGGCTATGACGCCATCAACTTTGAGGTGACGGGTGATGCTCCTGAGCCGCCTGAATGGCAGCGCGCCGTGATCCGGGCGCCGAAGGACATTGTAGACGCGTGGATGAACGAGCAGAGCCGCAGCCAGGACCACCCCCTGGGAAAAATCCTGGAGCAGACGCGGCGGCCAGTCTTCCTCGACGACCTCTCAACCGACGAGCGGTTGACCGCAAAGGAGCGCAAGATGCTCACGCGCATCGGGCTCAAGTCGGCTCTGGTCGTGCCTATGATCTGGCAGGACGGCGTTGTGGGGATGCTCTCAGCAGCGAGTAAGGCGGAGGTCGCCTTCCATAGTTGGGACGCTCAGTTCCTGACGGCCGTGGCGAGCCAGGTCACGGCAATCGTGTTTATGACGACACTCGTTGAAGAGCTGCAGGCGGCGGCCACCCATCTGAGCCAGGCTCACGCCGAGACGGTGATGATGCTGGCCTCCGTGGCCGAAGCGCATGACAACACCACCGGGCGGCACCTCCAACGTGTGCGCGCCCTGACGGAGGCGCTTGCCATAGAGCTTGAGTACAGCGCGGAAGACGCAAGCAATATGGGGCTTGCTGCTGTGCTGCATGACATCGGAAAGATTCAGGTGCCGAACTCCATCCTCACCAGCTCTAATTCGCTCTCTGAAGAGGAGTGGGACATCATGAGGCGGCACACGGTCTGGGGGGCGGAATTCCTCAACGGCCGCAAGGGGTTCGACCTCGCCGAGGTCGTGGCGCACTCTCATCACGAGCGGTGGGATGGAGGCGGCTATCCGGCCGGGCTGAAGGGAGACGAGATCTCTGAGGCCGCTACGATCACGTGCGTCGCCGACACGTTCGACGCCATTACAAACGACAGGCCGTACAGGGCTGGCCGTACACAGGAAGAAGCGGTGAAGGAGATCCTCTCTTGCTCCGGCACGCAGTTCAGCCCGCGCGTCACAGCCGCCCTAGAGCGGCTCTATCACAGGCGCGCACTGCCGCTCGCGCCTAATGAGCTAGACCAGGTGGCCGCGTAGGCCGCTTCGACGCTCAACCCCTCCACCTAGGGCCGCCGCAGCGCGCTCTTCTCGCTGGCCACCTCTTCGACCACCGCTGGTTCGTCGATGGCGTCTCCAGCCGCGGGCGAGGATCCGTTCTTGCGCAAGTACGCGGGAATCGGCTTCTTCGCCCGGCGTACCGCGAGGTCGCGCAAGTGTTGCTTCCGCTGTTCCCACTCGTCCGCTATCTCTTCGCGGATCCTTCGCATGACAAACCGCTTGATGATCGGTATATGCCGTGCCGGACGAGGTATCGGGTTCGGCCAATCCAGGACGACGCCGTAGTCCGCGCTGGCTGGGTCGCGGAAGTAGTTCGGCACTACGCGCACCAGCCGGGCGCCCGGAATGCTCATATAACCACGCACGTTTGAGCAGACGTAGTCCGGTGTATCTTCCTCAGCCAGCGGAGATGCGCCTGCCTCGCGCCGCATGTCGGCGGCCAGCACGCAGTACTCCTCGTCGCGTAGGGGCTCCTTCCCCTCGTCGCGCCGAATCTCGTTGATGCGAAAGCCCCGGATCTCTCTCAGGCGCGCGTATGCGTCCGCGGACAGCGGCTCCTTGGATTCGGCTTGCCTGCGTTCGTTGAACGACACGAACCCAGTCAGCCGACCCCCGCCAATCAGCCTGTCTTTGCCGCCTCCTACTACCGCCGCCAGCATCTCGGCCATCAGGATGAAGGTGCCTCCTTCGGTGACGGACGTGACGTTGACGCCAACGATCACATCGCCGTCGGGATCGCACGCGCTGATCGTCCCGTTGGACGTCAGGTCATCCCACGTCGCGAAGCCTTCAACGTGCTTCTCGTTTGCCGGCATGAACGTGCACCATCCCACCACCCTGCTGCGCGTGGGCACGCCGTTCTCAACCGTCGTGTGGATCGCGGCAACCTGACCCTCGGGGTAGGTGCTAATCCGTTCCGCGATGACTTCCCTGCTGGCAGCCTCGTCTTTCCAGTTACGCCGCTCCAGCTCCTCCAGGCGATCGAGGTCTGAGAGGCGCACCAGTCTGACGCTGTAGCGCGACTGCTTTTTGCCCACGTCGTCGGAGGCAGCAGTTTCGTGGGCTGCCGCCGCGTCCTCGTTAGGACGCACCATCACGAGCTCCATGAAGGCCCAGACGATGAGCGAGATACCGATGTCGAAGATGGCGCTTCCGCGCAGCCCCCAGGGCGCTCCGCCCGCGCTGGCGGCTAGCGCATAGACGAGCGGCACAAGCGAAGCGAAGCGGTTGAGACGCCCCATCAGAATGGCCGTGCCCGTTCGTAGCCGCAGGTCGATCAGCGAGATGTCCCACGCGCCGGTGAGCATCTGGGCCGACCCCTTCACGATCGAACCGCCTTTTACCGTGGACCAACCCTCGGAGATCGCCGTTGGCCAGATGCCGGAGTCCTCTCTGAAGATTCGGATGGCGGTCACGAGCATCACGAGCTCTGACCCGATGACGAGGCCAATGAAGATGGGGATGTTGACCCCGTATGGGGCCCACCTGCTCGCGCCGGTGACAGACTCGGCTATCAGGTAGCCAAGGACGATGAAATAGACGAGGATGCTGACGATGAACGCCCGGCTGATCCAGCGGCGTACGGTCGCGTTGTTCAGGAATGAAACAGAGCTAGGACTATTCGCGTCCATGCGTTCCTCCACCTCCACCTTGCCAGCCGCCAACCCTCTCACTCTTCCGTTTCTCGTGGATTCAACAGCTCTCCGAACAATATGTCAACTTGTTCTGCTCGATTGGCGAGCGGAACAAGCATCGTCACTCGAGTTTCGCGTTTTAAGCGCTTCGAATTACCTGGCGGGAATTCGCTGTAGAAGGAAGCGATCCTGATCGACGTACGCGTCCCAGATGGCCCGGCGTCGCGTGCTCTCCGGTTCGTATCCGGCCCGGTTCGACGCGAATTTGGTCCGCTACGGCGTGTGATGCTCAGCGCAACTCATCGATAGAGAGCGAGCGCCCCTCTTGCGAGGAGCGCTCAGCGAGGAGCGCGATCTGCAGCGCCTTGCGGCCGTCTTCGCCGGTAACCTCAGGCTCCTTGTCTTCGGCCACACATTGCACGAAGTGGCGCAATTCGGCGACATAGGCAGCCTCGAACAGCTCCCAGTACGAGCCTACGAAGTCGTGAGAAACGCCGGCCTCCGTGTAGCTCCGCACAGCGGTCCGGCGTTCCTCTCCCAACACCAGCCTGCCCTTGGAGCCAGAGACCTCTATCCGCACATCGTAGCCGTAGTTTGAGCGGCGGCTGTTAGTGATCGTGGCGAGAGCGCCGTTTTCCATGCGCAGCGAGGTAACGGCTGTGTCCTTCATGGGCCGTTCGCGCGTGTCCTCTAGGATCAGGGTCGCGGCTGTTGCGAAGACGTTCGTGACCTCCAGGCCCGTAAGATAGCGCAGCGCGTCGTAGTCATGGATCGCCGTGTCGACGAAGAAGCTGCCGCTGCGCTCCAGGTAGGAGGCCGGCGGTGGCGCTGGGTCACGGGTGGTGCCGACGATGAGTTCAATACTGCCCAGGTCACCCGCAAGGAGCGCGCCGCGGGCCTCGCGATACGCTGGATCGAACCGGCGCTGGAAGCCGATCTGGAGCTTGACTGAGTTACTGGCGACCGCCTCCAGCGCGGAATCGGCGCCGGCCATGTCGAGGGCGAGGGGCTTTTCGCAGAAGATGTGCTTGCCCGCTTCCGCCGCCTCGCGTACGAGCTGGGCGTGCGTGTCATTCGGCGTGGTGATGACGACGGCCTGGATCGACGGATCGTTCAGGATCGCCCGATAGTCCGTGGCGACGCTGGTCTCCGAGCTAAGGGCCGCTGCGGCGCGCGTCGCCTGATCGCGGTTGTCCGCGACAAGTGCCAGATCCGCTCCCGGAGCGAGGAGCGCCAGCGTGCGGCAGTGGTGCATCCCCAGCGTACCGGTGCCGATGACGCCGATGCGGACACGCTGGCTCATGCCGGCAGACCTGCCTCCGCCTCCATCATCATGCTAGATTGGGCATCATGCTAGATTGGGAGCGCCGCCGGACGTTTGAGGCCGGCGGCTGGGACTGGGGCAGATGACGCCAACGATCGGGTACTTCCTTTCTCACGAACAGTTCTCTCCGGCCAGTTTAGTGGATGCGGCCGTTCGCGCGGAACAGGCGGGGTTCGATAGCGTCTGGGCGAGCGATCACTTCCAACCCTGGCAGGAAAACCAGGGCCATGCCGGCAACGCCTGGCTGACGCTGGCGGCGATCGGCCAGCGCACCACCAGCGTCATGCTCGGCACGGCGGTCACCTGCCCGATCTACCGGAACCGTCCAGCTCTCGTGGCGCAGGCGTTCGCGACGCTGGGCGAACTCTACCCGGGACGCGTCTTCCTTGGCGTTGGCACCGGAGAGGCCGTAAACGAGCTGCCGGCTGGCGGTGGCTGGGGCCCCTACGGCGAGCGGCTCTCCAGGCTGAAGGAGGCCGTGACGCTCATCCGGAGCCTCTGGACGCAAGACCGCGTCACGCACGATGGCGATGCGTTTCCGATCGCCAACGCGAAGATCTATGACAAGCCCACGGAACCGATTCCGATCTACATCGCCGCCTCCGGGCCGCGTTCAGCCGCCCTCGCGGGCGAGATCGGCGATGGCTGGATCACAAACTCAACCACGCTGCTCGCAGCGGACCACGTCGTCCAGGCGTTCCGGCGCGGGTCGAAAGGCTCGCCCAGCGCGGAGAACCTACCCAGCCCGGAGATTCTAGTGGAACAGTACGTGTTCGTCGGAGACCGGACAGCGGCGTACGAGGCGGCGCCGCTCTGGCGGTTCGCGCCCGTTGGCAGTCGCGTGCTCGACATGGACGACCCCAGGCAGATCCAGACGTTTGCGGAGGCGGAGGTCTCGCTCGACCAGGTCGTCGAGTCGTGGCTGGTAAGCCAGGACCCGCGCGAGCACGTCAGTCAGATCCGCAAGCTCTTCGACGCGGGCGCGACGCAGGTCGCCATCCACTCCGTGCAGCCGGACCAGGACCGGCTCATCGACTTCTACGGACGGGAAGTCCTGCCTGCTCTTCGCGTCTAGATCGAGCGGCGCTAGCTCAGATCACCACCGAGTCGCTCGCGCGGTCGCGTGAGAAGATGTGGCGCACCCCAGCCACGGTGGTCCTTTCGCAGCCGCCCCCAGACTGACTCGCCAGTGCGCCTGTAATGCTCGCTCTGACGCTGCGGTATGATAGCGTTCGATATGGCGTTGCTCACGAAGCGAATCCCTTCAGTAGCACTGGCATGTATGGCTGCTTTCCTGCTCGCCGCATTTTCTGCCGGATGCAGGACGGGCAACTCCTCACCAGAGGGCGAGACACCCAGTCGTGCGCCTGAAGGGAGCCCCGACGCTGTAGCTCTCGATGGTGACCTGACAGGGCAAGCTGCAATTCTCGTCGACGTCCGAAGCGCTCGACATGCCGATTTTGACCGCATCGTCTTCGAATTTGAAAACGCCCGGCCGGACTTCACAAGTGGAGTACGTTTCGCCGCCTTCCGTTGGCTGCGCTTCCGGTCGGTCGTTGGATGTGACTGGCGAGGCCATTATGCAAGTTCGTTTCTCGCCTGCCACCGCCCATAGGATTGAGTCTAGGAGGCTGATCATGCAGTACGCCTCTTTAAGAGAGGCAGTAATTAGCTGCGACTTCGAGGACGATGTGACATGGCTACTTGGCCTGAACGCGGAAGTTGACTTCTGGGTCGCCCAGCCTGGCCAGCGCCAGCTGGTAATCGACATCGCCCACCCGAGCCCAGTCCCGAAGGCGACAGTAACAGCGACGCCACCGGACACACGCACGCCGCCACCAACAGATACGCCGACCCCACGGCCCTAGTCGTCGAACAGGCAGGGCAACCGCCCACGGCTGAGATGTTCTCGCGACGAAGGGAACTGTTGGCGCTTAGCCGCCACCAACAGCCCACGACTGACGAAAAGGCCACCGGAACGTCGCAGCCAGCCACGGCACTCAGCGCAGCTTCAGCCTCTCGCTAGTGCGCACGCACTTGCGTTTTTGAGCTGATCGCCTCTAAAGAGTTCCGGCGTCAACGTCGATAACTGAGTATGGACACTCAGAGCGTCCTACACATACTGGGAAAGACGGCGTCAAGTTGGTGCGACCGTTGATCCGCTTCGCCCAGGACTGGTGGTTTCGAGGCGCCGCGGCGCTGCTTGCTGGCATGACAGTAGGTCTCGTCGGTGGCGAGGCAACCCAAAGTGTGCGAAGCCTGCCTTGGACCATCCTCCTCATCGCCAGCTCGGTAGCGGCGTCCGCATGGGTGCTGCGAATCATGGCTGGGGCGCGACGGCGGCGCGATGACAGGCACGAGGGTCTCCGCCGGCTTCGCGAGATGGGCGAGAGGTTGGCCATCTATGACCGGGAGACCGGCCTCTTCGCCTACTGGTACTTCGGCCTCCGCTTGGAGGAAGAAGTAGCTCGCTGCGCCCGGTACGGGCAGACGTTCTCACTGTTGCTACTCGAAGCGCAGACGGGCCGCTGGGCGCCGGAAGATAAGAGCGCCCTGTTTCGGCACATGTCGGATTCCTTCCGCAGTTGTGACCTCGTGGCGCATTTGGGCAACCTGCGGTTCATCGTCCTGTTGGCCAGCACCGACGCTCAGGGCGCGATGGTGGTCAGAGAACACCTCATGGCCGACGAAGAGCTTGGTGACCTTGCTGTAGGAGTGGCGTCGTTCCCGGATGACGGCGAAAGTTGCGAGGCGATCCTTACCGCTGTGGGGGCTTCGGCGGACGACGTGGAGGGCGGCATGCGGATGACGTCCAGTATGAGGACGGATCGGCAAGGACTGGCCGGAGACAGCGAGGGCGACACCAGCGCAGCAGCGTAGCCCTCACAGAGCAAGCACCGGGCGCTCGCCCCGGGCTAGCCCCGGGTTCTCTTCCATGATGTCTTCCGCCACCTCCGACACGCGAGGAAGCAGCGAAGCTGAACCTCGGTTCAGCCAGATTCGCAGTCTGCGCGAACACGCCGAATACATTCAAGCAATCAACGATCTCCGTGTCCTCCGCCGCGTGTCTTGGGACGGCATCCTTGCAAGACCGCGCGATTCGAGACATAATCGACTGGTACATGACTGACGAACGGCCCATTCGCGTCCTGATTGCCAAGCCCGGCCTGGATGGCCACGACCGCGGCGCCAAGGTCGTCGCGCGCGCCCTCCGCGATGCCGGCATGGAGGTCATCTACACCGGCATCCGCCAGACGCCCGAAATGATCGCGGAGGCGGCCCTCCAAGAGGACGTTGAGGTCGTCGGCCTCAGCATCCTCTCCGGCGCCCACGCTGAGCTCTTCCCCCGCGTCGTCGCCGCCCTCAAGGAGCGCGGCATCAACCCGGACGAGATCCTCCTGTTCGCCGGCGGCATCATCCCCGACGACGACATCCCGGCCCTCAAGGAGCTGGGCTTCCAGGAGATCTTCCGGCCGGGCGCCAGCACCCAGGACATCATCGAGTTCGTCCGTGACTGGTCCGCCAAACAACGAGACAACGGCGCGAAGGGGGAAGTGGCGGGTGGCCCGTGACCGCGGCTACCGGCAACGGCGCCGCTGACCTCGTCGAGCGCCTCCTCGCCGGCGACCGCCGCGCCCTCGCCCGCGTCCTCAGCCTCGTTGAGAACCGCACCGACGACGGCCGGGCAGCCCTCGCGAAGCTCTACCCGCACACCGGCAACGGCCACATCGTCGGCATCACCGGTGGCAGTGGTACTGGCAAGAGCACGCTGGCCAACGGCCTCGCGTTGGAGTT
>JADFRJ010000282.1 GCA_022561355.1 Chloroflexota bacterium
TCGCCGGGTCGCTCGGCTCACTACCTTGTCCGGATGCCGCCCACGCCAATGGCACCGGCGATCTCAACAGCATCGACGCCGCTCTCATCCTGCAGTTCAGCGCGGGACTGATCGGCTCGCTATCGCCGGTGATGCTACCTAGCGGCTCGATCTCCCACGGGAGGCGGATAAAGACGATCTCTTCCTTAGTCGCGAGACTCTCCAACAACGCGATGGGCACCAAGAGCTGCACCATGTCTTGGTAGGTTCCCTCTACGAGGATGCCTAACTTGGCGGCGGCTCCCACCACATCCTCGGCCCTTCCCGGCATCGACTGTGCAATTACGCGGACCGAGTCCTCCTGCAGATCAACCGCCATGCTCTGGGCGATGATCTCGACACCTAGCTGTCCATATACGTTCGCGACATCGCTCATTCTGGCCAGTTGCGTCTGGAGTTTGCGGTCGCCGCTCTTTGCGAACAGCGGAAGATCGAAGTCGATACCAAAAGACTCAGTAACAGCCGAGCCGCCAGCCTCCTGCACCTGAAGGTCACGCCAAAGCGGAGTCGCCGTCGGTTTAGGTGTGGCTATCGGGCTAACACGAGCACCACCAACGCTCGCCCCGGCTGCCGTCAGCCCGATGACAGCTAGCAACCCCACCACAAGCAGAACCACGCTCGGTCGTAGAAACGCGCGCAATGAACCGCCTCCCCCTCCTTCGCCACACTAGAGCGCTAGTATAGCACTACATAAAGGCCCGCCGCGCTCGAACTTCCAGGGTCCAGAGCCCTGCCATCTCCCGCTGCACGGTCGGCCAGCAGAGATGTACGATCGCCCTGCCATGATCGCCAACCCGTTGCCGGCACTGACACGTCCTGCGGCCGCCCACTCCGACGCCAAAACGACGGTCGAATACGCGTATTGGCCCGTTCCGCAATACGGAAGAACGATCTTTCCCACAAACGAATCGTCAATCCGGCGCACCCCGCCGCCGCCTTCAGCCCGTGATGCTACGCAGACTCGTGTCTGCTATACTCCCCTTCGCCCCGCCAAACCAAGCGTAGGGGCGACCATCCGGTCGCCCGCTGCGCATCCAAGGAGACCGCGCCATGACCACCGACACCGGCCTCTGCTACCTCACGCTCCACGAGCTGGCCGCGTGCATCAAGGCCAAGGACGTCAGCCCCGTCGAGGCGACCGAGGCCACACTGGAGCGCATCAACTCTGAGGTAGCGCCGCCATAGGCGACACTATGACCTGATCGTGATGCCTCGCTCTTACAGCATCTCCGGCTTGCCGGCGTCCTTGAGTTTCTCGTTGAGGGCTTCGCGGCGCCGCGTCGATTCGGATGGCTGCACGAAGTAGAAGTCGAATAGGCCGTCCAGGACGTCTAGCAGCCACTCCGCCTCCCCCGGCTCGACGTCCACGATCTCGCCGGTCGATTCGCTTTTGTTTGGGTGAGCAGCGAAGTTCCCAATGTTTCGGATGGCGTCGACCGACTCGGCCAGATGTGACGGCAGCTTGTCCAAGACTTCGCCGATCTCATCGAATAGATTCGATGGCTTCACTCCGGCTTTCTCGCGGAGCAGGCGTTGCAGGCAGCGGCGGCTGAGAGCGGCGCTGGCTTTCGGGCTGTCGCCGAGTATGAGCGCTGCTTCGCCGTACTCCTCAGCGAAGGCGTCCTTCACGTCATCGCTGATCGGTGGACGTGTTGAGGTGCGAGGGCGTATCAAGGTCTCGCTGGTTACAGACCATTCGTCGGCAGGCGCGGTGTGCTGCAGTTTGAGGACGTAGCGCTGGCACCTAGAGCATGTGGTCATCCGTACCACCCATCTGCCGTCGATGTCCTCAATCCGGGTACCCAGAACCTCCCACTCATCGTGGAACTCGACCGTGCAATGCGGGCATTTCATGCGAGACCGACCTTCTCCTAGGGTTCTTGTTGCGGACTGCATTGTACCAGCGTCAGCCGACACGAACAGCTTCGCGCCGAGCGGGCCTCGTCACCAACTGGAGCGACGCTAGCTCGTCTCCTGGACGGCCGCAGAACAGGCAGACGCTCTCGCCGTCATCGTCTCGCACGAGCGCGCCCTCACAGTCAGGGCGCCGGCAGCGGTTCGGGTTCGATCCAGCGCACTCGCGCCCACAGCGGCAGCGGTGCGCCTCGGTCGCCTGATGTTCGAGCTACCACGCCACGCGACAGACACCGCCGGAGCAGAAGCGCTGGCCGCGACGGCAACCCTAAGCCCCGTCCCTGTTAGACTAGGCGCCAGCTTCGCTCTCCAACCCCGCCAGCGTCTCCTCGAGACGCCGTAGGTTCGTCCGCGGCCGCGTCAGTGCCAGTGTCCGTAGTGTCATGCTCGCC
>JADFRJ010000082.1 GCA_022561355.1 Chloroflexota bacterium
ACGGCGATCAACGAGCGCTTGGGCGACCAGCGCTGGATGGAGCTGCTCCGCGAGCACAACACACTAGTGCGCGAGCAGATCCAGTCGCACGAGGGCTACGAGGTGAAGACCGAAGGCGATGGCTTCATGGTCGCGTTCGGCAGCGCCCGCAAGGCCGTCCAGTGCGCTATCGCCATCCAGCGCGCCTTCGCCAAGCGCAACGATGACGCCGACGAGCCTGTGCTCGTGCGGATCGGCCTCCACACCGGGGAGCCAGTGAAGGAGAACAACGACTTCTATGGCACCCAGGTGACGCAGGCGGCGCGCATCGCGAACGAGGCAGACGGCGGCGAGATACTGGTGTCGGCGCTGCTCAAGGAGCTGACTGATGCGAGCGGCGACATCAGCTTTAGTGAAGGGCGAGAGGTTGAGCTGAAAGGTCTGGGAACGCAGCAAATCTTCGGCGTGACTTGGGAGCAGACGTGACCCAAGCAACGTGCGCAGCCAGGCGAGATCGCTCTGGCTCCTTCATCTACTGTCCGACTGGTTAGCATGCGAAGCTGCTAGCTTCGGGCCGGTTTCGCAACTGTATCTCCATCGCCTGCGTTCCGTTTGACCTCGTCCGCACCGGTTGCCCATAATGCGGTACATGGCCGCCGAAACTATCGATCTGGAGGAGTTCGCCGCGAAGGCGCGGGCCGGCCTGGACGCCGCCACGGACGAGGCCGCGCTGGAATCCTGGCGAGTGGCGCACCTGGGGCGCAAAGGCACACTCACGTCCGTTCTGCGCAAACTCGGCAGCCTGGAGATGGACGAGCGGCGTCGCATTGGTGGAGAAGCGAACAAGCTCAAGAACGAACTGGAAGCGGCGCTGAAAGCGAAGCTCAGCGACCTCCACGGCCAGCGTATTGCCACGACGATCCAGGAAGGCCAGATAGACGTGACGCTGCCGGGCCGCTCGAAGCGTGTCGGCCGTTTGCACCCGATCACGCAGACGGTACGGCAGATCGTCGATATCTTCGTCTCGCTTGGCTTCTCCGTCGCGGAAGGCCCCGAGGTCGAGACCGACTACTACAACTTCGAGGCGCTGCTGCTGGGACGCGATCACCCGGCGCGCGATATGCAGGACACGCTCTATATCGACTTCGTGCGCGATGGGGTCTATCCGTTCATGATGCGCACGCACACCTCGCCGAACCAGGTGCGGTTCATGGAGAAGCACCAGCCGCCGATCCGGGTGGTCGTGCCGGGGAAGTGCTATCGGAACGAAGCGACAGACCCGACGCATGAGTGGATGATTACGCAAATCGAGGTCTTGGCTGTTGACGAAGGTATCAGCCTGGCCGACCTGAAAGGGACGTTATTCGAGTTCGCGAAGCGCATGTTCGGCCAAGAGCGGAAGGTGCGCTTCCGCTGCGACTACTTCCCGTACGTGGAGCCGGGCGTCGACATGGCGATCGACTGCTTCCTCTGCAACGGCAAGGGGTGCCGCACCTGCCATCAGGAGGGGTGGATTGAGATCATGGGGGCGGGGATGGTTCACCCTAAGATCTTGACGAACATGGGCTACGACGCCGACCGTGTCACCGGCTTTGCGGCCGGCATGGGCGCGGAGCGCATCGCGCTTCTGCTGCACGGCATCGAGGACATCCGCCGCTTCTACCAGAACGATCTGCGCTTTCTGGAGCAGTTCTGACCTCCCGTGCGCGTCTCACTCAAATGGCTCGCCGAATACGTGGACATCAACCTCAGCCCAGAGGAGATTGGCCACCGCTTGACCATGGCCGGCCTCGAAACGGAGCGCATCGATCGTGTCGGTGGTGATTGGGACGAAGAGCTGATCACCGTTGGCTGCGTGCTGTCCGTCGATCCGCACCCGGACGCGGACCGTCTGCGGCTCGCGACGGTCGACTACGGTGGTGAAGAGCCGCTGACGGTGGTCTGCGGCGCGCCCAACGTGGCTGCGGGCCAGAAGATCGCGTTCGCCAGGGCCGGCGCTCGCCTGATCGATGGCCGGAGCGGGGAGTCCGCCGTTCTCAAGCCGGCGAAGATCCGGGGCGTCGAGTCGTCGGGCATGGTCTGCTCTGAGAAGGAGCTGGGCCTCTCCGGCGAACACGAGGGCATACTCGTCCTCGCCGCCGACGCGCCGGTCGGCACGCCGCTCGCACAGTACCTTGGAGACTCCATCCTCGATCTCGACGTCACGCCGAACCGTCCGGACTGGCTCTCGATGGTCGGTGTTGCGCGAGAAGTCGCGGCGCTGACAGGCGCGGCCGTTCGTGAACCGGAGCACACGTACGAAGAGTTGGACGATCCGGCGCCCGCGAGAGTGTCCGTGGAGATCGCCGACCCGGACCTTTGCTTTCGGTATGTCGCATCGGTGATCGAGGGCGTGAAGCTCGGCCCCTCGCCGAGCTGGATGCAGGAGCGCCTGACCGCCGCGGGAATGCGGCCGATTAATAACGTCGTCGATATCACCAACTACGTCATGCTGGAGGCCGGCCAGCCGCTCCATGCGTTCGATTTCTCGGCGGTCGGCGGCGAGAAGATCATCGTGAGGCGGGCTAACGAGGGCGAGAGGCTGGTCACGCTCGACGGCGAAGAGCGCGAGCTTACGACGGACATGCTGGTGATCGCCGATGAGAAGAAGCCGCTCGCGCTTGCGGGCGTGATGGGCGGCGCCGGCTCTGAGGTGACCGGAGAGACACAGACGATCCTGTTGGAGTCGGCGACTTTCCACGCACCCAACATCCGCCGGACCGCGTCGCGGCTCAAGTCGCGGACGGAGGCGTCAACCAGGTTCGAGAAGGGGCTGAGTCCAGAACTCGCGATGGTCGCCTCGCAGCGCGCCACGAAGCTGCTCGTCGAGCTGGCCGGCGGCCGGGCCCTGCACGGGCTCGTCGACAACTATCCGGCGCCGGTGAAGGAAGTCCGCATCGACGTGACGAGACGCCGGCTTAAGCAGGTACTCGGAGTCGATCTACCCACCTCGACAGTGCGTGAAGCGCTGACATCGCTGGGCTTCGGCTGCAAGTGGGAGCCGCCGGAGCACTATCAGGTGCGCGTCCCGTATTGGCGCACGGACGTCGACATCCCGGACGACATCGCGGAGGAGGTCGCGCGGATCGTTGGCTACGACCAGATCCCGACGAAGAACCTGGGTGGCGACGTCCCGCCGGCCATTCCGCAGCCGCTGCGCGACCTGCGCGAGCGCCTCCGCGACGCGCTCGCGGCCGCCGGCATGCAGGAGATCATCACGTACTCGCTCACGACCAGCGAAGAGCTGGAGCGCGTGCTGCCTGAGGGGCAGTTGAAGCGACTGTTGAAAGTGGTCAACCCCCTGAGCGCCGAACACGAGTACCTGCGCCCTGTCCTGCGTGGCAGCGTGCTTAAGACGCTCGCGGCGAACGTGCGGCAACGGGAAAGTGAGATCGCGCTCTTCGAGGCCTCGCGCGTCTACCTACCGAGGAGTGGCGAGCTGCCGGAAGAGCAAGAACACATCGTCGGCGTGGTCACGGGAAAACGTGACGACCGTTGGGGCCGAAGCTCGGACGAGCCCGTCGACTTCTACGACGCGAAGGGGTACGTGCAGGCCGCACTACAAGCCGCCGGCGTGGAGGGGACGTTCGAGGCGGCTGAGGAATTCGGGCTGCTGCCGGGCAGGACGGCCGTGGTGTCGGCCGCCGGCGCCAAGGTGGGCGTGATTGGCCAGCTGCATCCCAGCGTCGCGTCGTCGTTCGGCATCGATCAGGATGTCTACTTGTTCGAACTGGTCGTCGACCACCTGCTGCCTGCCGTCCAGGCTGGCGTAGGGTACGCGCCGCTGATGCGCTTTCCGGCCGTCGTGCAAGATATCGCATTGGTGGTCGATAGCAGCCAGCCCGCGGAAGACGTTCGCAGGCTCATCGAGCGGCACGAACTCGTCCGCGCAGTACGGGTCTTCGATGTGTATGAAGGAGAAGGCGTGCCGGCGGACCGGAAGTCGCTGGCGTTCTCGGTTACGTATCAGTCGGCAGAGAAGACGCTGACCGACGAGGAAGTGGCCCGCGCGCAGAGCGAGATCCTCAAGAGCCTGAGCGAGGAACTCAACGCCGAGCTTCGCGCCTGACTCATGGCCCTGCTCCTGATCGCCCACCGCGCGGGCAACAATCTCAAGCTACTCTCCGAAGCGTTCGCCGCGGGCGTCGATTACGCCGAGGCTGATGTTTGGCTCTATCGCAAGCGGCTTGAGGTGCGCCACGACAAGACAGCAGGACCGATACCGCTGCTCTGGGAGCGCTGGTCGCTACGTCCGGGCTGGGAGCGCCGGCTGGTCCTCGCGGAGGTCGTAAGGGCTGCTAGCGGCCGGGGGAAGCTGTATCTGGATCTGAAAGGCCGGGAGAAGGCGCTCCCCGCCACGCTCACCGCCGAGCTAACACTCATGGGCCTGAGCGACGTGGCGTTCAGTTCTCCCCTCTGGTGGTACCTGGACGAGCTCAAGCCGGAGTTTCCGGAGGCTGTGCTCTTCTATACGGTGTCGAGCCTCGAACGGCTGGAGGAGTTCCGTCCGCGGCTGGCGAAGCGGGAGATCTCAGCGGTCGCCATCAAGAGTTCGATCGTACGTAAGGATGTGATTCGTGAACTGCGTGACGCTGGCGTCGAAGACATCACAACGTGGGGCGTGGAGACGCGCGAAGAAGCGCAGGCCGTGTTCGCCAGCGGCGTGAACGGCGTTACGAGCAAGAACCTAAAGATGCTAACGGAGCTAAGGAAAGCGGGTCTTCGTTAGACCAGGACTGCGTGGATGCGCGTCCCGGCGAAGCGGCGGTTCAGGAATCCGGCCAGCCAGAGAGCGGCCAGGGCGACGACCACACCGGCCACAGCATCGAGAACGAAGTGGTTGCCGGTAAGGATGATGGCGATCAGCATCGGTATCGGCAGGAGGAGGCCGAAGGCCTTCGCCCACCACGCCTTCGTGGTTTCAAAAACGGCGAGGCCCACTAGGAGGTTCCAGCCAAGGTGCAGGCTGGGCATCGCCGCATACTGGTTCACGAATGCGGGGTTCTGGAGCGCGTGATACACCTCGTCGTAGATTGTAATGGTGTCGATGAAGCCGAATTGAGGCAGGAAGCGAGGCGGCGCCATGGGAAGCGCCATGAAGAACACAAGTCCAATGGCTCCCGATATGAGGAACGCGTTTCGATAGCGGGCAAACACACCGCGTCTAAACATGTAGATCCAGATCGCTAGCACGCCGATCACCGGCAGGTGGCCCCAGATATAGATCCAGTTGAAGAAGTCGATGAGGAACTCATTGCTCAAGATCAGCCCCTGTAGCTGGACCTCCCAGAAGATGCCCACGGAGCGTTCAAGTTGGATGAGCGCGTTCGCATTACTGAACGCGGCCTCGACGCGGCCACCTTCTACCACGCCCCTGACGAGTTGGTACGCCACGTACGCAACCGCGATCAGGATGACTTCAAAGGCGAAGCGCGTGGAGTGACCCTGAGGAAGGGGAATCTTGGAGAGGTACCGGCTTGCCGTGCTGGTGAGCGGACGCTCACTTGCTACCGTCACTGTTGCCACGAGGCTCCTTTCGAACCGGCGCTTTACTCGTAGCCTACTCAATAACATTAGACCACCTATACACATCGGCGGTCAAGTTGGTTTGCTGAAGGGTGGAGCCGGCTTAGCTTGCGGCCGGGCCTAGCTTGTAGCCAGAGCGGTCTTCGCCTGCTCCGCAATGGAGGCGAAGGCCTCCGGCTCGCGTACGGCAAGGTCCGCGAGCACCTTCCGGTCCAGGTCCACACCTGCTTTGGAGAGACCGTTGATGAAGCGGCCGTAGGTGATGCCGTTCTCGCGGGCCGCGGCGTTGATACGCATGATCCAGAGGCGCCTGAACTGGCCCTTTCTATCGCGCCTGTCCCGGTAGGCGTAATCGAGAGCGTGAATGACCGATTCGTTGGCGCGCCTGAAGATCTTGTGGCGCAGGCCCTTGTGGCCCTTGGCCATCTTGAGGATTTTCTTGTGGCGCCTCTTTGCGGTTACCCCTCGTTTAACTCGACTCATCGCGTAGCCCTTCTATCAAGCGTACGGGAGCAGCCGGCGCATGCGCTTGCGGACGGTCTTGGAGATGACCATCATCTCGTCGTATTGCCCCTTTGAGCGCCGGTGCTTCTTCCTGCGGAAGTTGTTCACATGGCCCTTGCGGCGCGTGATCTTCCCGCTGCCGGTAACGCCCAGGCGGCCATACGCTCCCTTGTGTGTCTTTTGCTTTGGCATATCAGTTACTCGCCGCGACCTCTGGCTCGCCTTTCGGCTCGGGCCTCGGCTCACGCTTCGGCTGTCTCTGTTGTTGGCTGCTCTTACTACTAAGCGGCCCCAGGATCATGTTCATGAACCGGCCTTCCATGGTCGGGGGCTTTTCGACCGTGGAGATTTCGCTCATCTCTTCTCGCACCCGGGTGAGCAGCGCCCGTCCGATTTCGGGATGAGCGTTTTCGCGTCCACGGAACATGACCGAGAGCTTTACCTTGTCGCCTTCTTTCAGGAACCGTTCCGCTCTGCGCATCTTTAGTGCCAGGTCGTGGTCCCCAATCTTCACCTTCAGCCTAACTTCCCGCAGCTCACCATGGTGTTGCGTTTTTCCTGCGCTCTTCTCGCGCTTGGCCTGATCGTACAGGTACTTGCCGTAGTCTAGAAATCGGCAGACGGGAGGCACGGCACCGGCGGCGACTTCGACTAGGTCGAGCCCGCGTTCACGCGCCTGAGCCAGTGCATCCCTGGTCGGCATGACGCCAAGACGCTCACCTTCATCCCCGATGACGAGGACTTCGGGAGCGCGGATACGCTCGTTTCGCCTAACTTCGCGAGCTATGGCCGCATCCTTGAGCTTCGCCGGTCTACTGTCATACTAGGCGGTAATCATAGCGAATCGCCGAATCTAGCGTCAACGCGCAATTTACAGCACGACGAGCAGCTTGGTTCCCTGCTCAACGCGCTCGCCGACTGACGTGTATACGGCCTTCACGGTTCCCGCCCGGCGGGCATGGAGATCGTTCTGCATCTTCATCGCCTCGATGACGATCACCACCTGGCCCTTCTCTACCTCGTCGCCCGGTTCAACCATGACATCCTGAACGACTCCGGCCATGGGTGAGGTGAGGACCCACTCTCCATCTTCGGTTTCGGCGTCCAGGTCGGCAGCTTCGCCTTCCGGCCGGCGGCCCCGTAGCGGGCCGGGTGTCGTGATGGCGAAGGAGCGTGTGCCCATGACGATGTGGTAGCTATTGGGCCCCTCCTCAGCGAAGACATCGGAGGGTTTCTTGTCGAGCAGCAGCGAATAGCGGGCGCTATCACCCATGCGCTCGAGTTCGAGTTGGTACCAGGTATCGCCGAGCTTGACGCGGTAGCCGCCGTCCTGCTCCTCGACCTCTAGTTCATGCTCCTCGCCGCCCAGCGTCAGCTTGTACGTTGCCATGCGCCTAGGACCGCCACCCGCGGCGCTGCGCGAGCGAGCGGCCTCCGAGGAATCGCTCCCGGCCGGCTGAGCGCCAGTGGTCCGCCGGGCCGGAGGTAGTGCTTCCGGCAGGAGGCCGGCGCTTCCTCCGGTGAGCGAGCACAGCGGCGACGAGCAAGGCGGTCTTCTCGTCTGGATGCCCGTCTGGGTCCTCCATCTCGAACTCTTCTTCGAGCCAGCTCGTGTGAAATTCGCCGCGGAGGAATCGCTCGTCGGACAGGAGCTGGAGATGAAACGGAATGTTGGTCTGAATGCCCACGACGACGTACTCGTTGAGCGCCCGGATCATGCGCTGGATCGCCATGTCGCGGTCGGCGCCCCACGTGATCAGCTTCGCGAGCATCGGGTCGTAGTGATAGGCGACCTCCCCGCCGCTGAAGAGCGAAGAGTCCACGCGAACCCCTGGGCCTGACGGCTCTTCCACCCAGTCGACGCGCCCGAGCGACGGTAGGAAGTTGTTGTAGGGGTCCTCCGCCGCGATCCGGCATTCGATCGCGTGGCCGGTGGGCTTGATGTCCTCCTGTGAGAACCCGAGCGCTTCTCCCGAAGCGATGCGGATCTGGTCGGCGACGATGTCGCGGCCAATGCAAAGCTCCGTGACCGGGTGCTCCACCTGCAGGCGGGTGTTGACCTCCAGGAAGTAGAAGTTCTTGTCCTCGTCGACGAGGAACTCGACGGTGCCGGCGTTTTCGTACTTGGAGGCCTTGGCCGCTTCGACCGCCGCCGCCCACATGCGCTGTCGCAGGCCTTCGTCGATCGCGATTGACGGCGTCTCTTCGAGGAGCTTCTGGTGCCGGCGCTGGATCGAACACTCGCGCTCGCCCAGCGCGACGGCGTTTCCTTTGCTGTCGGCGATCACCTGTACCTCCACGTGCCGGACGCGAGAGAGGTACTTCTCCACGAAGACGGCGCCATGGCCGAACGCGGCCGCGGCTTCGCTGGAGGCCATCTTCAGCGCGTTCTCCAGCTCCGACGCTTCGTGGACGAGTCTAATCCCCTTGCCACCGCCGCCGGCGGCAGCCTTGACCATGACAGGGAAGCCGATCTCCTTGGCGACGCGCGCCGCCTCTTTTGCATCGACTTCGCCCTCTGTGCCCGGCACGACGGGCACGCCGGCCTTCTGCATGAGACGGCGGGCGGAGACCTTGTCGCCCAGGAGTCGCATCGCCTTGCCGGACGGGCCGATGAACTTCTTGCGCGCCTTCCGGACGGCATCGGCAAAGTCAGCGTTTTCTCCCAGGAAGCCGTACCCGGGATGGACACCATCAGCTTTAGAGTCCTTGGCTGCCTGCAGGACTTTCGGAATGTTCAGGTAGCTTTCGAGCGGCGGTCCAGGGCCCAGCAGGTACGCTTCATCCGCGTACCGGACATGGAGCGAAAAGCGGTCGACGTCCGAGTAGACGGCGACCGTCGCGATACCCATCTCGCGGCACGTGCGCATGATGCGCAGCGCAATTTCGCCCCGGTTAGCTACGAGGACCTTTTTGATCATAGGTTAGTTCGCGTGAAGGAATGTAACACGGGCGTCGAAGCCCCGCAAGGAATCTTAGCCCGCAGGCCGTAGCCACTCAAGAGCCGCGGTAACCAACCACCTTCGCCAGCTCGATAACCATCAAGATGCCTCTGTCCTTCTCGGTAAGGTCGCCCAGGGTCGCCTCCGTCGCCTGGATAATCGCATCCACCATGTCGTTCTCGATAATGGCGAACATCGTCTTCCGAGGCGCGTCGTCTGCTT
>JADFRJ010000083.1 GCA_022561355.1 Chloroflexota bacterium
CAGCAGATGGCGCTGGCGCTGGCTGAGGCCGGCGCCGATGTCGTCTGCGCGTCCCGCACGAGCACGCAGATTGAGGCGACGGCGGAGGAGATCAAGCAGACGGGGCGCAAGGCGATCGCGGTGCCGACCGACGTGCGCGACTCCGCGAAGTGCAACGCGCTGATCGAGGCGACCGTCCGCGAGTTCGGCCGCATCGACGTGATGCTCTCGAACGCGGGCATCGGCGACGCGCGCGGGCAGCGCAGCGAGTTCTGGGACGTGACGGACGAGGACTGGCGCGACACCATCGACGTGAACCTGTCGAGCGCGTTTTACTGTGCGCGCGCGGCCTCGAAGGCGATGGTCGACGCGGGGAAGGGCGGCGTGATCATCAACGTCGCGTCCGGCACGGGCCTGCGCGGGAACCCGGTCGGGTTCGCGTACGGCGCTGCGAAGGCCGGCGTGATCGCGTTTACGAAATCGCTGGCGGTGATGCTCAAGCAGTACAACATTCGATCGAACTGCATCGTCCCGGGCTTCGTCGCGCAGCGGCCGGCCGAGAGCGAGGAGGTGGCCGCGTTCATGGGCGCGCGGGCGCGCTACTTCCCGGTGCAGCGCATCGGCGAGGCGTGGGAGCTGGGACCGCTGGCCGTCTATCTGGCGTCCGACGCATCGAGCTACGTGACGGGCCAGAGCTTCATTATCGATGGCGGTGGCTTGGCCGGCGGCCTGGCGCCGATCGGGTTCGCGCCGGAAGTGGGGATTTAGCCTCAGATGCACACAGATGCGGTTAAGCCACAGATGGGCACAGACGAACACAGATACCCTACAGACAGTCGCTTGAGGGACCCCTGGGCGACCAGATGGCCGCTCCTGCGACATGGGAGAACGTTTTGATGACGGTGCCGAGGTGGGAGAACGCAAAGCTGAGCCTGGACGCGTACGACCTGTCCGGGCAGCGAGCGCTGGTCGTGGGCGCGGCGTCTGGGGCGGGTCGGGCGATCGCGCTGGCGCTGGCGGAGGCAGGCGCGGATCTGGCGCTCTGCAGCGAGACGACGCTTGCGGAGGAGGCGCTGGCGGTGCGCAAGACGGCGCGAGACGCGCGCGAAATGGGCCGCAACGTGATCGAGCAGTCGACGGACGTGTCGTCGGGGCAGGGCGCGCAAGTGATGGTGCGCCAGGTCTCGAAGGAGATGGGCGGCCTCGATATCGTCGTGAACGCGCCCAACCTCTTTCTCGGCAAGGCGGCGACGAGAACCAGCGACGCCGAGTGGTCCAAGGTGTTGGGGCAGAACCTGGGCGCGACGTTCTTCGTCTGCCGCGCGGCGGGCAAGGAGATGCTGAAGAACGAGCCCACGAATCGCAGCCGGGGGCGGATCATCAACGTGGCGTCCGTGCTGGGCGAGCGAGGGCTGGCGAACGCGTCGGCATACTGCGCGGCGCAGGGCGGCATCCTGAACCTGACGCGCGCGCTGGCGCAGGAGTGGGCGGCCGATGGCATCACGGTGAACGCGATCGCGCAGGGCTGGATGGAGGACTCGCAGGCGCTGGGCGACGTTTCGCCGGAGGCGAACCAGACCGTGCGCTACGTACCGATGAAGCGCGCGGGTGAATCGGACGAGGTGGCGCCGCTGGCCGTCTACCTGGCGTCGGACGCCTCAGGCTACGTAACGGGGCAGGTGCTGTTCGTCGACGGCGGGCTGACGGTGCACTTGTAGGAAATGATGCCTACAACACTGTCTGGCGGAATTGGGCCGCTGACTGAGGCGTTCAACGCGGACGCGGACAAGGTTCGCATCCTGCTCCTCACGTCGCCGACGTGAGACATGTGCCGGCAGGGGGCCTCTGCCATCCAGGCACAAGTACTCGATCAGGTGGCCGACGCGTCGCTGCGCGTCTACATAGCGTGGGTGCCGATCTTGCCTGACGATAGCCAAGCTGCCGCTGAAGAGAGCAGCAAGCTCGTGACTGATACCCGCACGAGCCACTTCTGGGATGCGGACAAGGCGCTGCCGCCGCTGTTCGCGTCCGTCCTGGGTCTGCCGCAGGACTGGCCGGCCTGGGACGTCTATCTAGC
This sequence comes from Chloroflexota bacterium, assembly GCA_022561355.1. Taxonomy (GTDB): domain Bacteria; phylum Chloroflexota; class Dehalococcoidia; order DSTF01; family RBG-16-68-14; genus SZUA-185. The sequence goes on from JADFRJ010000083.1 coordinate 2,057, forward strand.
GTATCCGGCTGGGCCAACGTGGGAGGACGAGCCGCCGCGTCCCGCGTTCTGGCACCATCAGCTCGGCGATCTGGACGTGGCGCCGAAGCTGGACGGAGAAGCGTTCGCGCGGCAATTGCGAGAGCTGTTCTAGAGCATTGGAGCCAGGGAGCCAGGGGAGGGCACGATGGCCGACTTGACCAACGAGACATTCGGCGGCACATGGCCGTACAAGCCGCGGTTCTACGAGCACGACGGCGTCAAGCTGCACTACGTCGATGAGGGCGAGGGCGACCCGATCGTGATGCTGCACGGCAACCCGACGTGGGGGTATCTCTACCGGAACTTCATTCCGCCGCTGTCGCAGACGAATCGCTGCGTGGCGCCGGACCACATGGGGTTCGGCAAGTCGGACAAGCCGTTGGACAAGCAGTACACGCTGGCGAGGCACATCGAGAACTTCACGGCGCTGATGGACGAGTTGGAGCTGAAGGACATCACGCTGGTGATGCAGGACTGGGGCGGGCCGATCGGGCTGGGCTTCGGTGTAGAGCATGCCGGCCGCATCAAGCGGCTGGTGATCCTGAACACCTGGGCGTTCCGCATCCCGGAAGGCTCGCCGCTGGCGCCGCTGCTGGAGCTGTTCCGGCAGCCAAACGTCGGCGAGGCGATGGTGCAGGGCCTGAACCTGTTTGTCGAGGGCTTCTTGCCGGCGGGCATCTACCATAAAGAGAAGCTGGACACGTTCATGCCGGCCTATCGCGCGCCGTTCCCGGACTGGAACTCGCGCATCGGCACGCTGGAGTTTCCCCGCGACATCCCGGTCGGCGATGACCAGCGCTCAAGCGAGACAATGGCCAAGATCCAGGACGCTCTAGTTAACATCAATGTGCCAACCACCATCATCTGGGGGATGCAAGACCCAGCGATCCCGCCGCCGTTGATCGAGGCCTGGAAGGGCGTTTATCCGCACGCGGAGGAGCATCGCATCGAGACGGCGAGCCACTTTCTGCAGGAAGACGAGCCGGAGCAGATCGTCGAGCTGATTCAGGACTTCCTGAGGGCCAATCCTTGAGTGAACCCGGGCCGTGAGCGAAGGCGAACTGACAGGCAAGCGCGTGCTCGTCGTTGGTGGCGAAACGGCGCTGGGCAGGGCCGTGCTGATCGGGCTGGCCGAGGCAGGCGCGGACATCGCGATCGGAAGCTTGACGGCAGACACGAAGGCGGAGTTCGCGATTAACTCTGCGCTGAACGAGCTGTGGGCGCTCGGACGCAAGGGGATCGCGTTGCCGATCGACGCGTCGGACGCTGCGCATGTTCGTCGCGCGGTCGAGCAAGCCGAACGCGAACTAGGGACGATCGACCTGGTGGTCGCGGTGGGCGATGTCGCAAGCGGTGGGCTGGACGGTCGAGAGACGATCGAGTTCGTGGCGGACGCGGATCCAGACCAGGCGCTGCAAACAATCAGCGTACAGCTAACGGGAGGCTAAGGATGGCTGACGAGATTTCCGCGGAGTTTCCGTTCGAGTCGAAGTTCATCGACGTACACGGGTCGAAGATCCACTACGTAGAGCAGGGCGAGGGTGACCCGATCCTGTTCCTGCACGGCAACCCGACGTGGTCCTACCTCTGGCGGAATATCATCCCGTATGGCGCGCAGGTGGGGCGAGCGATCGCGATGGACCTGATCGGGATGGGGAAGTCAGACAAGCCGGATATTGGGTATCGCTTCTTCGACCATGCGAAGTACGTCGACGGCTTCATCGAGGCGATGGGGCTGCAGAATATCACGCTCGTGATCCACGACTGGGGCTCGGCGCTTGGGTTCCGATACGCGATGGACCACGAGTCGAACGTGAAGGGCCTTGCGTTCATGGAGGCGGTCTATCGGCCGGTCGACTGGTCAGACTTGCCAGGCATCGCCAGGATCGGCTTTCGCCTGTTGCGGGCACCGGGCGTCGGCTGGCTGATGATCTCGGTGATGAACGTGTTCGTAACTCAGTTCGTGCCACGGGCGATCGTTCGCGATCTGACAGATGAGGAAAAGGCGCGGTATCGGGAGCCGTTTCCGACGGTCGGGAGCCGCAAGGCCGTTCGTGTGTGGCCTCTAGAGGTCCCAATTGGTGGCAGCCCGAAGGACGTTCATGACGAAATTGTGCGGTTCGGCGGGAAGCTTCGGCAATCAGAATTGCCGAAGCTGCTGTTCACGGCGACGCCCGGCACGCTGATTGACGAAGATGCCGTCGTGTGGTGCAGAGAGAACTTCAAGAATCTGACCGTGGTGGACATCGGGCCAGGCGTCCACTACCTACAGGAGGACAACCCGCACCTGATCGGCTCGGAGCTGGTGAAGTGGTACCGGGGGTTGTGATTAACTGAGGTCGATGCGCCGCCCATCTTCCGCTGCTGAGCGGTAGGCGGCGTCGACGAGCTTGTGGGCGCCGAGGGCGACGTCGAAGCCCGGGTGGGGATCGCGGTCTTCCGCGAGCGCCTGGAGGAAGAAGTAGTCCTCGAGCGAATACTTGCCGAGCGCTTGGTCGAAGACGTCTTTGTCGAGGCCGGCGATGTCGAAGTAGCGCTGCCTGACCTCCTGATCGGAGATCGTCGTTGGTCCCTGAGTGTCGTTCGTTTCATAGCTGATCGAACCGAAGAAGTCCTGATCGACCGCGAAGTAGCCGCGCTCGAAGAAGACCTCGAGGAGGCGGCCTGAGGCGCGCTCTTTGATGTCGTGCCAGACGGACGTGAGCTGGGCGGTCGCGCCGCTCGCGAAGCTGAGCATGACCGACGCGAGGTCCTCGACGCCCTCATGGCCGGCGTAGTTGCGAGTCTGGGCCTGGAGGCTCTCGACGTCGCCGGCAAACCAGGTGAGGAGATCGAGATCGTGGATGCTGTGCTCAATAAGCGTACCGCCTCCGGCGATAGCGACATCGCCGCGCCAGTCGCTGGCGTAGTGGCCCTGGATCGGGAAGGCTTGGTCGTCGCGGAAGACGATGGTCATCAGCCGCCCGAGGGTGGGATCGGTGATCAGCTCCTTGAGGACGGTGAGGACCGGCGAATGGTGCATGATGAGGCCGACTTGGTGACGGACGCCGGCGCTCTGAACGGCGTTGTACATCTCCTGAGCGTCCGCCAGCGTGCGCGCGAGCGGCTTTTCGCAGAAGACGTGCTTGCCGGCGGCGGCGGCGCGCAGGACGAGTTCCTTGTGCTCGGCCGTGGGCGTGCAGACGTAGATGGTGTTCACGCTGGGTGAGGCAATCAGCTCCTCGGGATCGGCCGTGGCGAGGTCCAGGTCCGCAATACGGGCGAAGCTCTCGGCGCGCTCTAGCTCGCGGTCGCAGACGGCGACATACCGGGCGTCGACCAGGCCCAGCTTGGTCAGGCCGTGGACGCCGCGGGCGTGAAAGCGGCCGATGAGGCCGGCACCGATGATGCCTACGTGTGGTTGCATACGTGTCTTAAGTATCGGCTATAGGCCGGGAGACGGGCATGATGGTACTTAGTCGCTGAACATCCATTCCGCGGGGCCGCCTAGGAAGGCATTGCGGAGTTCCGTGTAGTTCTCGATGAGTTCCTCAAGCTTCTGCGGATTCTGACGCACGAAGGCAACCCTTAGTTTTGAGGGCGTCACTCCGAGGAACGACTGCGCCCGCGCGAACTCCTCCTGCGGGTCCGGCGTCATGTCTTCGTAAGAGACTGAGAAGATCTGGTGGCCAGCCAAGATCTCCTCCCAGTGTTTGGCGGTCATTGCTTTCGCCATGGCCTCCTGCCGGAATTCGTCAGGACTGATCGTCACTTTCGGTCTCGCTGGCTGGGCGCGCCCAGAGAACAGGCGTCGAGAGAGGCCAGCGATCATCGCCAAGCTCCGTGCTCGCCAACCCCCGTGCTGGAAGTAGATGCCTGTCTCTTCGGCAATCTTGAGCGAGACGAGAACGCGGAGCAGGTTGTGTCGCTGGAGGTGGAGAACCAAGATGTCCTGATCCTCCTCCAATATTTGGCGGATGCCGGGGAAGCCCCAGAAATGCGTGTAGTGGAACTTGAAGCCGACTGCCCGAACGTGCTCTGGTTGGTTGCAGAAGATACGTTTGGAAAGAAACTCACCCGGTGACTGGGAGCGGAGAGCTATATCTTCTGTGCTGGCCGTGTCATAGCCATCGACTCCGTAGTCGATGGACTCACGCTGGTTGAATATCTCCCCGAAGCAGACGATGTCTGGACTGGAGTTGAGGGCATCCACCAGCAGCGATGAACCGGTGCGGGGGCCGCTGAGCACAATGAACCGCTTGTAGCCGGTGTTGGAGGCCGAGCCGGCGCTTGTCATCTTGTTTGCTACGACCAGGAAAGAACCTTTGGCAGAAAGGTGGGACGAACATCGCCGTCGGCGAGGATGGAGACGACCTCCAAGCGGTTGAATAGATCCGCATTGACGGCTTTGATCGTGGCGCCCGCAGTTTCGAGTTCGCCGTACTCGTAGTTGCCGATGAGGCCGACGACGCGCATGTCGATATCGAGCGCGTCTAATGCCTCGTTGGCAGCGGCGAGGCGCGTGCGCACGTTACGACGCACGAGGATGCCATCGCTGGGGTCAATGTTAGGAGGTGCCGCGATAATAGCGACGCCAGAAATCGAGTCCGAGTCGTGCAGACGCTGGAGGGTCCAGGAGTCATCGACGTCGAACTCGGCCGACTGGCCGAGGTCGAGGCCGCGCGAGAGGCTGCCGATGTCGGTCCAGAGCCGCTCGCGCGTCTCTCCGTCGAGGGTGAGGCGGTGAATCGCGGTGCTATTGACGTGGAAGGTGCCGTTCACGTTCTCCGTGATGCGCGTCCACCAACGACTGAGGCCGCCGATGACAGACGCGTAGCCGCCCTCCTCGCGCGTCTTCACGAGCTTGAGCGTGACGGGGAACGCCACCTCTGTGCGGGCGTCCTCGGGCAGGGAAGAGACGCCGGTTTGGACCCGCTGGACGAAGTCGCTGGCGTCCGGCTCCTCAGAGGGGACCACGGCGCGAGGCGGCACCCAGAGCAGGAACGAGCCTTCGCCGCCGCTGAGGCGGCTCTCCATCTTGGCCAGTTGGGCGTTCCACGCATCGTCCTCTTCCCAGAGCGGAGCGACGTAGATGCCGATTGTGTGTTCGCCATCCGAGGAGATGAAGGCGTCGCCCGCTACCTGAGGAGGGGCGAACGCGGCCTCAAAGCGCACGTTCAGGAAGTTGACCAGCAGGCGGGCACTGGACGCGGAAGCTAGCTCTGTGGACATCAAGCGAATAGTAGCAGAGGGCGTGCGTGAGTGGGTCGTCTAGAATAGTGGTCATACGCTAACGGGAGTAGTGACTTGCTAACGACGCGGTTTACGGAATTATTCGACCTGAAGTACCCGATCTTGTCCGCGCCGATGAGCGGCCACAGCGGCGGCACGTTGGCCGGCGCCGTGTCGCTGGCGGGAGGGCTTGGCAGCTTCGGCGGGACGGACCAACGAGGGCCCGACTGGGTGCGGGAGCAGATCAGGATCATCCGAGAGAAGACCGACAAACCGTTCGCGGTGGGCTTCATCACTCCGCTGATGCCGCTGCTGGAGGCGAACTTCACCGCGGCGCTTGAGGAACACGTGCCGGCAATCGTCCTTTCGTTCTCCGACCCGCAGCCGTGGCTGCGCATGGCGAAGGAGGCCGGCGCGCTCGCCATCTGCCAGGTGCAATCGATGGAAGGCGCGGAGATGGCGGTGGCCGGCGGCGCGGACGTGCTGATCGCGCAGGGGAACGAGGCGGGCGGCCACTGCGGCACGGCGGCGATGCTGCCGCTCTTGGTACGGACCGTCGGGCGTTATCCCGACACGCCGGTACTGGCGGCCGGAGGCATCGCGACGGGGCGGGCGCTGGCAGCCGTGGTGGCGGCGGGCGCGGATGGCGCCAGCGTGGGGACGGCGTTCCTGGCGACGCCCGAGGCGATCGAGGTGCCGGAGGTCTACAAGGAGCGCGTGATCCAGAGCAACGGCGAAGATACGATCTTCACGAAGGTATACGATTTGATCGATGGGCTGCCGTGGCCGGAAGATATCGGCGCCCGGGTATACGCGAACCAGTTCGTGCGGGAGTGGGACGGCCGCGATAGCGAGATCGTGGAACAGCGCGAGGCGTTGCTGGAGAAGACATCCGTGGCGTATCGGAAGGACGCGGAGGTGGCGGCGGTCTATATGGGCGAATCGGCGGGGGACGTCGACTCGATACGGCCCGCCGCCGAGGTGCTGGCGGACATCTGCGATGGCGCCGAGGAACTGCTGGGACGATCTAACTCGTAATGCAGAAGGCCGGGCGGTCCGGGGTGGAGATGCGTCGCTAGACGTTGGAGTGTGACTGGCCGCCATCGACGTTGATGCAGGCGCCGGTCACCCAACTGGCTTGGGCGGAGCAGAGGAAGACTACCACGTTGGCGATCTCCTCCGGCGTGCCAAAGCGGCCCAAGGGGATGTTCTCTTCGATGAACTTGGCCATGCCCTCCGGGTCCTCCTTCAGCCGGCGCCCCCACGAGCCGCCGGGGAAGGCGATAGAGCCCGGCGCGACGGCGTTGACGCGGATGTCCGGCGCCAGTTCGAGCGCCATGGCTTTGGCGTGGCTGTTCATGGCCGACTTGATCGCGTTATAGGCAAGCGGGCCGCCCGACTCGCGGCCATAGATCGACGTGATGTGAACGACGCTGCCGCTGCCGGAGGCGCGCAGATGCGGGACGGCCGCGCGTGTGGCGCGAGCGGCGGCGAGCAGGTTCGATTCGTAGATGGCGTTCCAGATTTCGTCGGTGTCAGCGCTGCCGCGCACGCCGGCGTTGTTGACGAGGATATCGAGGCGCCCAAAGCGGTCGACCGTCTGCTGGATCAGGCGCTCGACGTCGGCGGCCTGCGTGACGTCCGCGACGATGCCGAGGGCTTCGGTGGATGCGGCCAGCTCCGCCTCGGTGGCACGCAGCGCTTCTTCGCCGCGGGCGCAGATGGCGACGCGGCAGCCCTCGGCGGCGAGGGCGAGGGCGATCGAGCGGCCGATGCCACGGCTACCGCCGGTGACGATGGCTACTTTGTCGGTGAGGCCGAGGTCCATGATTGCAGCCTACACCTGCTTGTAACGGAAGCAGTCCGTCGTGTGGTCGT
>JADFRJ010000283.1 GCA_022561355.1 Chloroflexota bacterium
CGACTCTGAGGAAGGCCGCTTAGAGTGGTTCGACGAGGCCGCCCTCCCCTACGGCCAGATGTGGCCCGACGACCGCATCTGGCTGCCGGACCTGCTCGCTGGCCGGAGCTTTCGCGGGACGTTCTACCTCACCGCCGACTACAAAAGCATCGTGTCATATGAGTACGACCTGGTAACCGAACAAGCCACGAGCGAGTAGCAACGCTTCCTGAACTGGAACGCGAGTCGGGTATCATGAGCGCATGAGCCAGGAGTTATCCCACACGGACGAACAGGGCCACGCGCGGATGGTCGACGTCTCCGCGAAACCCGACACCGCCCGCGAAGCGATCGCGCGCGGCACCATCCGCATGAAGCCGGAGACGCTGGCGATGATCCAATCAGGCGGCGTGCCTAAGGGCGATGTCATCGGCGTGGCGCGTCTCGCCGGCATCATGGCGGCCAAGCGCACACACGAACTGATCCCGCTCTGCCACCCTTTGCTGCTCACCGATATCGATGTCGACATCACGCCCAACGAAGCCGAGAGCGCACTCGATATCAGCGCCACCGTACGCACCACGGGCAAGACCGGCGTGGAGATGGAAGCGCTCACGGCAGTCACCATCGCCGCCCTCACCGTGTACGACATGTGCAAGGCCGTCGACCGTGGCATGCGCGTCGAGTCCGTACGTTTGGCCGAGAAGCGCGGCGGCAAGAGCGGCGAGATCGTCCTCGAGTAGACCTCTGTTCAAGACCGGGCGCGCCTGCGGCGGTCCTAGGGCTTCACAGTTGGTTCTGGTGTGGGCGGCAGCGCCGTCTCAGTCGCCAAAGGCAACGTCGGCAACGGCGTTGCGACTGTTGTGGCCGTCGGCTCAAGTACTGGCGCGTCGGTCGCGGTTGGTGCCGGCGTATCCAGAACAGGTACCTCGGTATCGATCGGTACGTCCGTCGGTACGTCTGCGACGGGCCCAACATCGGCGGCCGTCGGTATGGCCGTAGGCTCATCCTCATCTAGCGAGCCGCTTCCGCCGCCGCAGACGCTCGAGACGAGCACGGCGAGGATCGCGAGCGCCAACCCTCCCGCGATGCCCGTCAGTATGATCCGGCGCCAGGAATCGCGGCCGCCGAGCCATCGCCGCGGTCTGGGCTGACCGATATGCCCCACAAGGCTTACGCGCTGCGCTCCATCAGCTCTTCCGTGATGCGTGTCAGCGCATCGTAGGCCAACGCCAGGTAGTCTCGCGGGTGCAGCTCGTCCAGCTTCGTCAGCGTCTCATCGCGAGCGGACACCGGGTCCTCCACGTCCTCGGAGAAATCGATGTGCATCTTCAACTCGTACAGCTCGCCGTCCTCGCACACCACCACGCAGCCGCGTTCCGGCGAGTCTGACGCCTCCGCCTCGATTTCGATAGCGTTCGTGAAGAAAGCGCCCGGGAACGGCGGAAACGGCCGTAGTTCGCCGGCCGCCTCGTGCAGTAGCTCTCGCAACTGCATCGCCGAACGGTCCAGGATCATGTCCGCCTGGTTCTTGCGCGTCATCGCGTCGTTCATCACAACGATTATAGAAGTGGCTCTCCTGATGTGGTAGCGCTGCCCTTGACAAGAACATGTGTTCTAAGTTACTATCGACATCTGCCCGTTTTTTTGCGTTGGAGGGTTCCATGCCCCAAGTCACTTTCGAAGAGATCGAGTGCAAGAGCGCGCTCAACCGCATCAACGTCCCCTCCATGCCGCAGCTTCGCTGGAGCCTCAACCCCTATCGGGGCTGCCAGCACGCCTGCGTCTACTGCTTCGCGCGCGGCAACCACGAGTTCCTCGGCTACGACACCGGCCGCGACTTCAACGAGCGCGTCATCGTCAAGACGAACCTCGTGCCCGTCCTCAAGCGCGAGCTACGCCGTTCCGGCTGGAAACGCGAGGCTGTGACCATCGGTACCGCCTGCGACCCCTACCAGCAGGCCGAACTCAAGTACGGACTCACACGCGGCGCCCTGCAGGCGTTCGCGGCCCACGCCAACCCCTGCTCGATCATCACGAAGTCGCCCGCCATTGAACGCGACCTCTCCATCCTCCTCGAACTCTCCCGCGTTGCCGAATGCACGGTTATGTTCAGCATCCCGACGTTGCGCGAAGAGATCTGGCGTCACATCGAGCCGGAGACGCCCAGCCCCGCGAGCAGGCTCGAAGCCCTCGCGAAGCTTGCCGATGCGGGTATTCGTTGCGGCGTCATGCTCGCGCCCATCATCCCCGGCCTCACCGACGACACGGAGAACATGGAAGCGATCGTGCGGGCCGCACGCGATAACGGCGCCAGCTTCGTCGGAGATAACGTCC
>JADFRJ010000084.1 GCA_022561355.1 Chloroflexota bacterium
GCGTCGGCGAGCCGTCGATCATCCCCGGTGCCGCGGCGATCTCCAACGCCGTCGAAGATGCCACCGGCGCGCGCGTCACGGAAGCGCCCATCACGCCGGAGCGCATCCTGCGAGCGCTGGGGAAGATCTAGCGTAGGCGTTGGTGTTCAGCCTGTGAACATAGTTTCTGTCGGGCGGCGATGGCCGTTAGACGAAGTCACGCAAATCCAATTTCGCTCAAGATTCACGCTCCTCGACTATGAGTTAGTCCTCTGGGATCCCAGTAGTCTTATATACGAGTACGGTAGGAGCGAAGCGGGTGAATATCGTGGCTGTCCTAGCCTAGATCCAGACTCATCGGTCCGCATCCTGGACGACAGAACCAGACGACGTGATGAAATTGTAGAACTCGTGAAGCTCGGGCGCGTCGTTGTGATCTTCGTACCCCCGCCACTAACTTTCTATGTAGATTCAGGAGAGCGGTCCTACTCGGGAACCGGCCAAAATCGAATTACGGAGATACAGGTAAATCGGCACGTGCTCAGTTCCTTCATGCCAATCGACGCTGAATTCTCAGTGGCTCCGGCAGAAGGGTTCCAGGTAGATTTTCGCGGTGACGCTCAATTTGCGGAGTTCTGGAATACGAATCGTGAGAACCTCTTCTATAAGGCCTACTTCAAGAAGGACGTTGGAAGGCCGTTTCTGTTTGTGAAAGGAACCGAGCGCGCTGTTGGTACCTGGCTTGCCACTGACCATGGAAACGTGATTTTCCTCCCTCATTTCGCCCAGGCGGACCAGTTTGCAGAGGAGAAGGATTATGAGGATGCCTGCCGGAAGTTCATCTCTTCGCTGGGGGCGTTGACAGCGACTCTTCAGGAGAGCAGCGGTGACTTCACAGTCCCTCCATGGGCGAAGGGATATCGGCTTCCGTTTGAAGAGCAGCCACGAGAACTGCTAGACAAAGCTGAGAAGCGCCTAAAGGCGGCCCAGTTGGCAGCTGACAAGAGGAGGGCCGAGGTCGCGGAACTGGAGAAGTTTAAGCTTCTGATCTCGGGTCAGGGGCCGGCTCTTGAGAGTCAGGTAATGCAAGTCTTTCAGGCGTTGGGCGCGGACGTGCAAGAAGGCCCTCCAGGACGAAGTGACCTCGTGATCTCTTTTGACGGCCAAGTTGCTGTGGCCGAAGTCAAAGGGAAGAAGAAATCCGCGGCCGAGGCGGATGCGGCCCAGCTGGAAAAGTGGGTCAGCGAGCACATTGCCGAGCACCAGACGAAACCAAAGGCCCTCTTAATCGTTAATGCGTTCTGCGGAACGCCGCTGGCAGAACGTTCTGAGCCAGCATTCCCAAACCAAATGCTCAAGTACTCCGTGAACAGAGAGCATTGCCTAGTCACATCTGTTCAATTGCTCGGTATACTCCTTTCTAACAAGACTACGGCTCAACGAAAGTCCGCCTTGCGTTCACTCCTCAAGACCGTTGGTGTGTTCGAAGGCGATGCAGACATGTCGAAGCACTTCTCCATCGAACAAGCAGCCATTTCGGTCGAGGCGGACAGTCCTACATCCGAGGACAAGAACTGAGTCGGCTGGGGTGATGTCATAACCGGACGCTGTGCTAGATGCCTGCCATGACCGCCGCGATCCTCCTCGCCGCCGGCGAATCGACCCGCATGGGCCAGCCCAAGGCGCTCCTGCCCTGGGGCGGCGTCTCGCTGATCGAGTACCAGGTCCGGCAGCTCAGCGAAGCCGGCGTCGACGAGATCGTCGTCGTGTTGGGCCATGCGGCCGACGAGATACGAGAGAGGGTGCCCGACATGGCTCGAGTGATCGTGAACTTGCTCTACCAGGAGGGGCGCGCGACGTCGCTGCGGGCGGGCGCGGGAGCGCTGCCCGACAACGCCGGCCCGATCATCGTGCTGGATGTGGACCAGCCGCGCCCCGCCGAACTACTGCGATCGCTCTTGGCCGCGCATGAGGCCGGAGTCTCGCCGATCTCGCGACCGGCGTTCGAAGGGCAACACGGCCACCCGCCGGTGCTGGACGGCCTGCTGCTCGATGAGCTGCGCGCAGTCGAAGAGGCGTCGCTGGGACTGCGAGGCGTCATGACTGCCCACGCCATCGACATAGCCGATATCGACCTGGGAGACGAGCGTGTGCTCGTCAGCTTCAACACGCCTGAGGAGTACGCAGACGCGCTGACTCGGTTCGGACCACCGTAACAGCCATCGCTTGACTAACCTCGGCGGTGTTCTATAATACGCTTGCCTGCCAGGGCAGGCGTTCTTCACAAGCATCCAACCTCGTATTCGCCCTAGCGGGCGCAGGAAGGAGTCGAGCACCTATGGCAGAAGCCGAGACCCAAAAAAAGCAGGTGAAGCCAATCCTCCCCTTCCTCCAACTGCCGGAGGACCCGGACGAAAAGCCGTACCTGGCCGGTAGCAAGTGCAAATCCTGCGGCGCGACCTATCTGGGAGCGCGCATGGCCTGCAGCAAGTGCTTTTCGACGGAGCCGATGGAAGACGTGAAGCTGAGCGACAAAGGCGAGTTGCACGTCTTCACGATCGTGCACCAATCCGCGCCGGGCATCCCCACCCCATACGTCGCGGCGATCGTCGACCTGCCGGAAGGCGTAAGCGTACGCTGCAACATTGAGGGTGTGGAGCCCGACCCGAAGAATCTCCAGTTCGGGATGCCGGTCGAGATGTACACCGAGAAGGTGCACACCGACAGTGACGGAAACGACATCATCGCGTTCAAGTTCCGGCCGGCCAAGTAGCCCGCCCACAGGAAGAGGAGAGAGCACATGCGAGGCGTAGCCATGGTTGGGGCCGGGATGATCAAGTTCGGCCGCTACCCCGAAAAGGCCGTGCACGAGCTGGCCGCCCAAGCCGCCCTGCTGGCGATGCAGGACGCCGGCGTGACGATGAGAGACATCGAACTGCTAGCGAGCGGCAACCTCTATCAGGCCAGCGCGATGATCGGCCAGCGCATCCTCAAGGAGATCGGCCAGACGGGCATTCCGGTGATCAACGTCGCGAACGCCTGCGCGACTGGCTCGACTGCGTTCCGCGAAGCTTACACGGCGGTCGCCTCGGGCGCGTACGACGTCGCGATGTGCGTGGGCTCCGAGCAGATGGGCAAGATGGGGCTGCTGGGCGGAGGCGGCGCAAGCAGCGGAGGCATCTCGCCAGAAGGCATCGTCGGCTCCGGCCTGATGCCGGCGGTCTTCGGACAGGCCGGCGTTGAGCACATGCGCAACCACGGTACAACGGCGGAGCAGTTCGCCAAGATCGCCGTCAAGAACCACAAGCATTCTATGCACAACCCCTACTCGCAGTATCAGGTCGAGATGAGCCTTGAGGACGTGATGAACGCGCGAACGGTCGCGTGGCCGAACACGCTCTACATGTGCTGCCCGACGGGCGACGGCGCGGCCGCCGCGATCCTGATGTCGATGGACAAGGCAAAGCAGTTCACGACCGAGCCAATCAAGGTCCTGACATCGACGCTGACGTCGGACCCGTACACGGAGCGGGACCTCACAATGCCCGACGTGAACACGCTGACCAAGAACGCTTCCAAGCTGGCCTACGAGGACGCCGGCGTCGGCGCGGAGGACCTGGACCTCGTTGAGCTGCACGACTGCTTCGCGACGGCAGAGATGCTCCACTACGAAAACCTCGGACTCTGCGGCGAAGGCGAAGCGGGCAAGCTGATCGACGCCAAGGAGACCTACGTCGGCGGCAGGATCCCGGTGAACGCCAGCGGTGGCCTGCTCTCCAAGGGGCACCCGCTGGGCGCGACTGGCGTCGCCAACATCATCGAGATCTACTGGCACATCAAGGGCCAGGCGGGCAACCGCCAGGTGGAAGGCGCGAAGACAGGACTGGCTCACGTCATCGGCCTGGGCTCCGCCTGCACCATCCACATCCTGCAAAAGTAGACGAAGAACGAGCTTCTGATGGCACACGTGACAATCTTTCGCATGAAGGCGAAGCCCGGAGAGCGCGAGTCGGTCGTCGATATGTTCGACAAGTGGCAGCGCGAGCGGATGCCAGAGGTGAAGGGATTCGTACGTTTGACGATCATCTGTAACTGGGATGACGACGACGAGTTCATGGCCGAGGTGATGTTTGACTCGCGAGAGACCTACGAAACGAACTCGAACGACCCCAAACAGGGGGCATGGTTCCAGGAGTTACGTTCGCACCTGATCGCCGACCCGGACTGGTTCAACGGCAAGGTGGAGCGTGAGTCTGGCAACATCATTCCGTAGCGTCACCATCCGCTACTCATTAGACAGGCCTGGCTCGAAGGAGCCGGGCCTGTCTGTGCTGCTGCATTTCTTCTGACGGAGTCAACGTTCACTGCGGACTGGAACCGAGAAGTGTTACACTATGCCAACCCCGCCAGCACTCTTCGTAGGTGAGCTAGATGGAGAATACCATCCTCCGACGTCTGGTCATGCTTGTGGCGTTCGGCACCATGCTGACTTTCGTTCCGGAGACTCACGACCACGTGAATCGGGCGGCAGCACACACTCCCGACGGCTTTATCAGCGAGATCGTCGTCGACTCGATCCCGCGGCCCATGGACCTGGCGTTCGCACCTGACGGACGAGTCTTCATCGCGACACTGCATGGCGGCGTTCGGATTATCAAAGATGGGTTGCTACTACCCACGCCCTTCACCACCGTGCAGCAGGTGAATTCAACCGGCGAGCGGGGGCTTCTCGGGATAGCACTCGACCCGGATTTCGACAGCAACGGTTACGTCTATCTGTTCTTTACCTACGAAAACAACGCATCAGATACTAGCGGCCCAAAGACCGCTCGCCTGATCCGCATCACCGCTGATGGAGACGTGGCGGTACCGGGAAGCGAGTCCGTCATCCTCGGCAGTCAAGTCGGAACTCCATCACAGCCTTCGTGCGAGGACTACCCGGTCGGAACTGATTGCATACCGGCAGATAGTCTGAGCCATACCGGCGGCGCACTGAGATTCGCGCCGGATGGGAAGCTGCTCCTGGCCACAGGCGACGCTGCCTGGAACTTGCAGAACGGCGACGAATTGAGAGAGAGATCGCAGGATTTAGATAGCCTCGCCGGAAAGCTCCTCAGAATCAATCCGGATGGAAGCGCGCCGCCCGACAACCCCATGTACACAGGCGATCCTTCGGCGATCCGTTCGAAGATATGGTCGTACGGACTCAGACAGCCGCTTCGGATGGGGATCGATCCTGTGACGGGACTCCCCTTCATCGGTGAAGTGGGCTCGAGGTACTGGGAGGAGATCAACGTGGGTGGGGCCGGGCTCAATTTTGGTTGGCCATGCTACGAAGGCTTCGCCCAGCACCCGACTCAGTCTACGCTGCCGTACTGCCAACTCTTTTACGCTACGCAAGAGATCCCGGCCGAACCCATCTACAGCTACAACCGGTCACCGGGAGCCGCGGTCATCGGTGGTACATTCTCACAAACGGCCAGCTATCCTGAGGAGTTCCAGAATGCGTACTTCTTTGGTGACTGGGTTCGGGAAACGATCTATACGCTCAAGGTGGACGAGAATGGAGGGCTTCTCCCCGAAAGCGGCCACGAGTTCCTCACAAGCGCGGGCTCGCCGGTCGCTTTCGCGACGGGTGCGGATGGAGAGATCTACTATCTGTCCTGGCCTCGACAGACCAGCAGCTTCGGAGAGCTTCGCCACATCGCATTTACCGATACGGATCAAAGCCCTGTTGCGCAAGCCGCTGCCTCACCAAATGGCGGGCTGGCCCCCCTCACCGTCCAATTCAGCAGCGAGGGCTCCTATGACCCAGAGGGGAGCGCTCTTGCGTTCTTTTGGGACTTCGATGATGGTACGAATTCAGATGCCGAACACCCTGCTCACACGTTCGCTCAAGACGGAGAGTACGACGTCGTTCTCACCGTTACCGACGAAGCTGTCTTAATCGACAACGTTGTCTTGACCGTCATCGTCGGCAACGAGCTGCCAGTGGCGACGATTTCCGCCCCGGCATCGCAAACCGTGTATCAGGCATGGGACATCATCGCCTTCTCAGGATCCGGCGTTGACCCAGAAGACGGTGTCATCGGCAAAGGGGCCATGCAGTGGGCGATCATCCTTCACCACTGCGATCCTGTCTCTGGTAATTGTCATTCGCATTCATTCATCGAAATGACGGGCTTCGGAGGAACCTTGCTGACACCCGATCAGGGGACCGAAGTCTACTACCTAGAATTGCGGCTCACTGTGGTTGACAGCGCTGGACTCTCCGACACAGACGTGGTCTTCATTAGCACCGATAGCGATGGCGATGGGCTGTTGGACTATGAGGAGGTCCTCATCTTCGGTACGGATCCGAACAACGCGGATACCGATGGCGATGGAATCGGTGACGAAGTAGAGCTGCTCATCGGTTCCGATCCCACGCTGGCGGACTCTGACGGAGATGGCATCGATGACGATGTCGACAACTGTAGATTAGATTCCAACGCGGCCCAGAAGGACAACGATTCGGACCAGCTCGGGGCTGCCTGTGATCCTGACGACTCGGTTCCTGACTTTGATGGTGATGGATGCCTGGACGGAGTAGAGTTAGGTCTGGACCCAGGCAAGGGCGGCCTTCGAGATCCAACGAACCCGCACGACTTCTACGACGTGCTCGGGCCGGGCGCAATGCTGCCGGCCGACGGTATCATCGACCTGCCGAACGACATACTAGGCGTGATCCTGCACTACTCGCCGCAGGGGCAGCCCCCATACGATGTGAACTTCGACCGCGGGCCAAGCAGCGGCCCGAATCCCTGGAACATGACCGCGCCTGATGGGGTGATCGATTTGCCGAACGACATACTAGGGGTGATCCTGCAGTTCAACCACCGCTGCGTCTAAGGCTCTCAGAAGCTGGACTGGGTCCGCAGCTGTTACGCTGACGACTGAGAGAATGTTCGCCTTGCGCCCTCACCTACTCGCACTTCTGCTGGCTTCCGCCTTGATCTTCGTAGCCTGCAGCGACGATGACAGTGCCAGGACGGAGGCCACCGCCACCACTTCGTCTGCTTCGCCGGCGGTCACGGAGCCAGCGCCCAATGGGCCGGATGCGTCCGGATCGATAACGGAGTTCTCGATCGAGACCTTCGCGTTGCCAGCCGGATCGCGGCCGCACGACGTGGCGCCCGCAGCCGACGGCGGCGTCTGGTACACAGCGCAACGACGCGCCGCTCTCGGCTGGCTCGATCCAGCAACCGGCGACATTCGCGAGATCCTGCTAGGCGAAGGCTCCGCGCCACATGGCGTAATCGTCGGGCCAGAGGGCGACGCGTGGGTCACGGACGGGGGCCTCAACGCGATCGTACGCGTCAACGCCGACACGGATGCGGTCAGCGTCTTCCCGCTGCCAGCGGAGCGCCCGAACGCCAACCTCAATACGGCAGCGTTCGACGGTCGCGGCCGGATCTGGTTCACGGGCCAGAACGGCATCTACGGCGTCTTTGACCCAGCGACCGATGAGATGCAGGTGTTCGATGCCCCACGTGGAGCGGGCCCGTACGGCATCGCCGCCACGCCGGACGGCGACATCTACTATGCCTCGCTGGCCGGCAGTTATATCGGCAGGGTCGACCTCGACAGCGGCGCGACCACCATCCTCGAACCGCCCACGGCGGGACAAGGCGCACGCCGTGTTTGGTCCGATTCCTCAGGCCGCATTTGGGTGAGCGAGTGGAACGCGGGGAAGGTCGCGCTTTTCGATCCAGCGACGGGAGCCTGGAAGGAGTGGCCGCTGCCTGGGCCGGGGCCGCAAGCCTACGCGGTATACGTCGACGACCGCGACCTCGTCTGGCTGAGCGACTTCGGCGGAAACACGCTCGTGCTTTTCGATCCCGCAAGCGAAACATTCACGACGTTCGGGCTCCCGAGCACCCCGAGCGACGTGCGGCAGCTCCTGGGCAGGCCCGGCGAACTGTGGGCGCCGGAATCCGCAGCGGATCAACTCGTTGTGATCCGGTACTAGCTCCTGAGTTGCGGCGCGGCCTTACGCAGGGCCTGCTCAAGAGCGGAGTAGTCGTTGCGGGCGGCCGGGAGGCCCAGCTCGATGTCTTCGGCGTCTCGGAATCGCAGGATGAGGGTGCGGTTGATAACCATTGAACGCTTCAGTTCGATCTGGGTCAGCTGATCAAACGAGGCCGACCGCTGCTCCTTAGAGTCGCGACGAACAAGAAGTACACGCCGGTTGGTAATAGCGACGCGCCATTGCTTAAGGGTATCTTTGACACGTCCCGCCAAGAAAGGCGACAGAATAGAAATCGAGAGTCCAATGGTGGAACCAGTCTGGCTGTGACCCGCGTACAGAAGCTTCTCGCCAGCTTCCAAAAATTCGGCCAAGTCTTGATTTTTCAACTCATCTTTTGCAGACATGGTATCTCCCTGAATCCCAGCTAGAATTGCCCGCATCATAGCTCAGCATGGATGCCAGCGCACTCCGCCGTTACCAGCACATGCGACGCGGTAGGCGGCGCCGCGCTCGTTCTGCAACTCACGGCAGGCCTCCTCGCGTAGGCGGCCTTGACATTCTGCCGAAGATTCGCCACAGTAGGCGCACGTAGCGGCGCACATAACGCGCCTGCAGGCTACGTTATGTGTTCTTGAACCACCCAGTCCCGGCGGGGCCGGATGAGGGCGAGGTGCCATTTTGGCGGCGTCAGACCGCGTCAACCAGATCATCATCATCGCGCTCGCAGGTGTTGTCGCTGCGGGCATCGCGTGGTTCGCTTTCGATCGCCAAAGCGGACCGCAGGCGCTTGAGATCGACCTGCCCAACGCCACCGACCAGGGTCCGATCGAGGTCTACATCACGGGCGCGGTAGCGGAGCCAGGCGTCTACGAAGTCGAGGCTGGCGACCGTGTGATCGACGTGCTCTTCGAGGCGGGTGGCCACACGGAAGACGCGGATCTAGAAGCCATCAACCTCGCGCTCCGTGTGAACGACGAAGACCAGATCGTCGTGCCGCGCATCGGCGATACGAACGCGGCCGCCGTCGGCGCAGGGGCGGGCAAGATCAACATCAACACCGCGACGGCATCGGAGTTGGACACGCTGCCAGGCATCGGCGAAGTGTACAGCGAGCGGATCGTCGTCA
>JADFRJ010000085.1 GCA_022561355.1 Chloroflexota bacterium
CAAAGGTAGAATTCTTAATGGGGTTGGGTTTCTTAGGAATAATACCGATAAGCCGGAGGGAATAGGGTAAAAGAAGAGTGGTAACAGCAAAGAAAACAGCCACCAGGATGAATAAACCGATGTAACCGTAGTTTGTCAGCAAGTGTCATCCTCCGCTCTGTCAACTGTGGTTATTAGCACATGTCGTCTGATAGTATACTATATCTGATTTGGCTAAGGCAAGGGAGTGTGGTTTAAAAAATCTGTCTATCCAGGAACCATGCTCTCATCTTGAAAAGAGAGGGAATAGTGGGATTTAAGTTCGATGGGCAATTGTTTATCTGGTATAATTAGGCTGGATAATTCAGGCGGTGGCATGGGACTATTTGACGAGAGATGGGCAGTAAAGGTTATAATATAGGGCATCTTTATAAATGATGCGAGTTATTGCTGGCAAAGCAAAGGGTCACCCGCTCAAAGTACCTAAGATAGCTGCGGTTCGTCCGGCTACAGATTTAGTGCGAGGAGCGATTTTCTCTATTCTGGAGACTATGGTAAGTGATTGGTCACTGGTGCTCGATTTGTTTGCCGGCAGTGGTGCCCTGGGTATTGAGGCTTTGAGCCGTGGTGCCGGCTGGGTTGATTTTGTTGACCAGAAACCCCGATGTTGTGATATAATCAGACAGAACCTGGAGAAGACAAAGCTGGCAGCACAGGCCCATATTTATTGCTGCGGTGTGGCTAAAGCGATTTCCTTTCTTGAGAAGGAGTATAATATTTTAATAATGGACCCCCCCTATTCTAACTCGTCTATCGGTAATCTAATAACACGATTGGCAACCTCTAAGCTGGTTGGGGCAAATTCAGTTCTAGTAGTTACACATTCCCCCCGTCTCCACCTGAATTCAAGCTATGCCCCGTTATATCTTATTAAAGAACGTCGTCACGGCGATAGCTGTATTGCGGTATACCAAAAGGAGGGAAAGCCTTGACCGTTGCTATCTACCCGGGCAGTTTTGACCCCATATCCAGCGGACATCTTGATATTGTCATCAGGGCTGCCAATATTTTTGACAAGCTGATAGTCGGAATCTATGACACTCCAGCCAAGACACTTTTATTTACTACTGCTGAGAGGGTTGATTTGGCGAAGAAAGCAGTGGTTGATATACCTAATGTTGAGGTGGAGTCTTTTACTGGCCTTACCGTTGACTTTGCCAAAAAGGTGAAGGCACAGGCAATGGTGCGGGGGCTGAGGAAGCAGCCGACGATGGCGACGCCGCTGCCGCGGCGGACCTGTCCGAACTGAGCCCCGCGGTGCGTCGTCTGGTGGAAGAGAACGACCTCGACCCCACGCAGATTCAGGGCACCGGACGCGGGGGCCGGCTCATCAAACAGGACATCCTGGCTCTTCTCATGGAGCGCGAACGCGACGCTCGGGACGCCGCCGCAGCGCCGGCGCCGGAACCGGCTGCAGCCGTCACACCGGAATCGGCGGCGCCCGTCGTGGCCAGGAGCACGCCCCAACCGGCGCCTCGGGCCGAGGCGGCGGCGAAACCCGCACCGGTGGCACCGACCGAAGGCGGTGTGCGCCGCGAGCCGATGTCGCGCATGCGCAAGCGCATCGCCCAGCGACTGACGGAGGCGCAGCGTACGGCGGCGATGCTGACCACCATGCCTGCGTTGGAGTCTGAAGCATTGGTGCCTGGCGTATCGGCGCCTGAAGCGTCTGACGTGCTCGTCGCTTCGGCGTAGCGGATGTGCCGAATTTCGCCGCCGGAGGTGAGGTAGTAGATGTCTCCATCAGGCCCGACCTCGAAATCTATCGGCCGGCCGGCGTCGCTGAGGATGACCTTAGTGCTTCCAGCAATGAGATTGTTGTCGTCATCCACCTTCAAGACGCTGACCGAGGCGAACCCCCAATCGCCGAAGAAGAACGCGTTCCTAAACTCCGCGGGGTAGTGATCGCCCTGATAGAAGACGCCTGCGGTCACGGAGGCGGCCTCCCCGAAACGCCAATAGGCGTAGAGAGGCTGAGCCACAGGGGTTTCGTTTGCGAAGAAGTCCTGGCAGAACTCGCTGCCGCTCAGGTCCGGATTTTGAGCGTCACCTTCATAGCAAGGCCAGCCGAAGTTCGCGCCAGGGAATCCAACGTTTATTTCTTCCCATAACGTGGACCCGACATCGCCGATGAAGGGCAAGTCGGTGTCAGGCTGGAGGCCCATGCGGAACGGCTGGCGGAGGCCGAAAGACCAGACTTTAGAGCGGTTGGCCGTCGGGTCCCCCGTATAGAACGGATTGTCCGGCGGTGCACTCCCGTCCGGGTTAATCCGCAGGAGCTTGCCTGCCAGACTGTCCAGATCCTGCGGGAGCTGGAGCATCTCATCGATGTTGTCGGCTTCAAACGAAGCGTCGCCCGTGCCGACGAAGAGCTTTCCGTCTGACGAGAACCGCAGGGCTCCGCCAATGTGGCTGGTGCCGTCCGCCGGCAGACAGTCGGCGCCCGCGGGAAAATCGCTGCACGAAGGTCGCGATGGCTCGCCAACCACAGTTCCCAGCAGGACGAACTCGCTCTCCGGCAGTGCAACATCGCCGTTCGCGGTGAAGCGGACCAACCGGTTCGTCTTCGGGCCTCGTTCGTCGGACAGGTCGGTTTCGTACGTGTAGTAGAGATAGACATAGCCGTTGGTCTCGAACCTTGGGTCCAAGGCTAGGCTCATCAGGCCGCGTTCAGTGAGAGCGCTGACGGGTAGCTCAATAAACGGCGTAGGAAGCAGCTCGCCGTCCTTGAAGATGACGACGGATCCCAACAATGTGGTAACGAAGATGCGGCCATCCGGAGCGAAGGCGAAATCGGTCGGCCGGGCCACGCCCTCGATAATCAGTTCACTGATAAATCTGCTAGGGGAGGTAGGAGTCGCTGGTTCTTGGCCGGAGACCACGCGCTCCTGAAACGCAAGGAGAGCAACGGGCAGCAATAGGGCCGCTAGTGCTGCCGCCAGGTAGACGGACTGGTGTCGTCGGTAACGCACAAGAGCATTCTATCGGCGATGAAGGTGGGCCACGAGTGTGTTGGACGCGTTTCGCTCGGTTCCGAGATGATGCTTGGGCCAGCGGTGGTGAAAGGTAGTCATCAAACAGAACCCGACACTCAGTTCGCGGAGACCGAAGACGGCTTGTGATACCGAGCAGGGCCAACGCGCCGCGGTAGTGTAAGATGGCCTACTGTGGCAACCTCCAATTCCAATCCCCTGGATCTAGAGTCCGCAGATAATCGTTCACGTGGCCACTCCGCCACCAAAGCCATGTTGGTCACCGCAGGTGCCACTCTAGTCGTCCTCTTCTTCGGACTTCCAACCCTCGTGTTCCCTCTAGCCACCGACCAGGTCCTGTACGTCCTCGGCGCCAGGACCATTCTGGACGGTGGCGTGCTGTACAGCGACCTCTGGGAGATCAAAGCGCCCATGGTCTTCCTGTTCTACGCGGTGCCAGTAGCTGCCTTTGGAGAGCACGCCGTTGCGATCCGGTTGCTGGACCTGGCGAACACCCTCGTCGGAGTCCTCGCGGTCTATCTGCTCGGCCGGCGGTTCTTCGGCCAGCTAGCAGCCATGCTCGGCGCCGGGCTGTTTGGGGTGACGTATCTGACTTGGGGAAACGTGGGAGCATTGGCAGAGGCTGAGGCGTTCATGGCGGTTCCGCTCGCGCTCGCGTTCTACGTCTACCTCCCCCGAGATGACGCCCGATCAACTAACGTGAGGGCTGTTGCTGCCGGTCTGCTGCTCGGTCTCGCCTTCACCTTCAAGGGCACGGCATTGCTCTTTGTATTAGGGCTACCCGCGGCGGAATTGCTGTTCCGCCAAGAAGGTCGCTGGGGCCCTGCAGGTGCGGCGAGGCGAATGGTCCTAGCGGCAGCGGGCTTCGTAGCGGTCCAGTCCGTCGTCATCGTGTATCTATCGACGGCGGGCGGGTTGAGCGACTTCGTTGACATTCAGCGCAACTATACGCAGCCGTACAATCAGTTTCTCTTTCCGGAAGGTATGGAGTATCCGCGGTTCCTCGTTGACGAGACCTCCAAATGGATGAAGGACACTCCACACCTGATCGTGCCGGCTGCCGTCGGCCTTCTCTTTGCCCTATTCAGACCGCGCTATCAGCGGGGAGCATACTTCCTGGCGCTCCTGGCGACCATCGGCGTGGCGGGCATCTGGTGGCAGGGCAAGATGTTCAACTATCACTGGCTGGTCATCCTCCCGTTGCTGGCTCCGCTGGGCGGGTTCGGCCTGGAGCAACTCTGGCGGCTGTTCGCGAACCTGCCGGAGCGAGGAAGGCGGCTAGGGTTGGCCCTGCTCGGTGCACTCGTCTTGCTGTTGTTTCTGCAGCCAATGCTGCACACGTACGACGGGTATCGAGTCCTGGCGCGTCGCGTGTCTGGCTCCATGAGCCAGGCCGAGGTCGACGTGCACTACATGGGGTTGCTGGAGCAGAATCATCAACTCGTTTCCTACATTCGAGAGAATGGATCTTCGGAGGACCAGCTCTTCGTCTGGGGCCTGTGGCCGGTGCTCCATTTCTGGCTGGACGACCGGCCACTAGTCAGCCGGTTCGCGTCCAATCATGGCTTGAGGGCGACATGGGCGCCCGAGTCTTGGCGCAACGAGCTGATGGCTGACCTTGAGGCGGCGCAGCCGACGTTCTTCGCGATAGGCCAGGGTGATGTGCAGCCGTGGCTTGTCGGCACGACCGAAACGTCTCAAGAGCATTTCCAGAACAACTTTCCCGCGTTGCGCTCTTTCGTTGAGTCAGGATATGAGCTTGTCCTTGATAACGGGCTGTTCCATCTGTACCAGAGGCGAGACTCTTCCTAGGAGACCATCGTCCCACGTTCGAGCGATCAGGAGTTAGCCGAAGCCATCACGCAAGCGGTTGAAGCGGGCGAGACCGTTGACGCTCCGCTCGGCGCTTGGGTAGACTGCAAGTCGAGCGCGGCCCTTCGCCGTACTCGTCCCCAAACCCGGGCGGCCCATAGCTGCCCGCGACTCGCTTTCGAGCGGAGGAGCCTTGAATGCTCGACGTGAAAGAGGCAAAGCTAGCCCTGCGTGACACCGATCCCGAGATCTTCGCTCTGATCGGAGAAGAAGAGCGATACCAGCAGGATTCGATCCGCCTGATCCCGTCCGAGAACTACGTGTCGCAAGCCGTCCTGGAAGCCAGCGGCTCGGTCCTCACGAACAAATACTCGGAGGGCTATCCCGGCAAGCGCTACTACGAAGGCCAGCTCTACATCGACCAGCTCGAGACGCTGGTGCAGGACCGGGCGAAGGCCCTCTTCGGCGTAGAGCACGCCAACGTACAGCCGTATTCCGGCTCGCCGGCCAACCTCGCCACCTACGATGCGCTGCTGGAGCCGGGCGATAAGATCATGGGGATGAGCCTGCCTCACGGCGGCCACCTCACTCACGGCTGGAGCGTCAACTTCTCGGCGCGCTTTTACACCGCCGTTCAGTACGTCGTCGACGAGACGACGCACCTGATCGACTACGACAAGGTGCGCGACTTGGCGAAGAAAGAGCGCCCGAGGATTATCGTCGCGGGCGCAACGGCGTACCCGCGCCAGTTCGACTTCGCCACCCTCGGCGAGATCGCCCGCGAAGTAGACGCCTACTTCCTCGCCGACATCGCCCACATCGCCGGCCTGATCGTCGCCGGCGTCCACCCGGACCCCGCGCCGCACGCGGACGTCATCACGACGACGACGCACAAGACGCTGCGCGGGCCGCGCGGCGCCATGATCCTCTGCAAAGAGGAACATGCCAAGGCGATCGACCGGGCCGTCTTCCCCGCGCTTCAAGGCGGCCCGCACAACCACACCACGGCGGCGATAGGCGTGGCCCTGAAGGAGGCGGCGACGGATGAGTTCCGCGCCTATGGCCGGCAGATCGTGCGTAACGCCAAGGCGCTCGCGGCGGAGCTGCTGGAACGCGGGTTTATGCTCGTATCGGGTGGCACCGACAACCACCTCGTTCTCATCGATCTGACGGACAAGGGCGTAACTGGCAAGAAGGCCGCGAAGGCGCTCGACCGGGCCGGTATCGTCACGAACTACAACACCGTTCCGTACGACCCGCGCAAGCCGTTCAGCCCGAGCGGGATCCGCATCGGAACGCCTTCCGTCACATCGCGAGGCATGGGCGAGGATGAGATGCGCCGGATCGCCGCCTGGATGGACGAAGTCGTCGCGTCGCCGGATGACGAAGACGTGACCAAGCGCGTCGCTGCCGAGGCGAAGGACCTCTGTGCGGACTTCCCCGCGCCCGGCATTCCCGCCTCGTAGTCTGAATTGACCGTAGTTCGGTTGACCCGCGCTTAAGGCCAACATATACTGAATGTCGCTGGCATTCGGCACGAATGCCGAGCCTGGCCCTGTATCGCCCGGCCTGTGCATTGGAAGTGACCGGGCCGTTCTTACTTCTTAAAGGAGATCTGATTGCGGCGCTACGAAATGGTAGTTATCATTACGCCAGATGTGGCAGACGACGACGTTGACGACGCCGTCGAGCGGCTCATCAAACGCCCCGTGGAGAGCGACGGTGGTACTCTCGACGAGGTCGATCTGTGGGGGCGCCGGAAGCTTGCGTACCCGATTGAGAAGCACAGTGAGGGAACCTACGTGCTGACGCAGCTTCAACTGAACCCGGGCAGTACCACCGAACTGGAACGAAGCCTCCAGATATCAGAAGAGGTGCTGCGGCACCTGCTGATCCGGTTGGACGAATAGCCGCTCCACCATGCAAGGACGGCGAGAGGAGACGGTCCTATGGCGGGACTAAACAAGGTCATGTTGATCGGACGTCTGGGTGCGGACCCGGAGATGAGATATACGGCCAATGGTCAAGCAGTGACAACGTTCAACCTCGCGGTTAACCGCAACTGGACGAGTCGCGATGGTGAGCGGCGAGAGGACACCGAATGGGTCACCATTGTCTGCTGGGAAAAGCTCGCGGAGACGGTGAGCCAATACTTGCAGAAGGGCCGCCAGGCATTCGTAGAAGGCCGGCTTCAGACCAGGAACTGGGAAGGCCAAGACGGCGTCAAGCGCTACAAGACCGAAGTAGTTGCAACCACAGTGCAGTTCCTGGACCGCGCGGAAGCCGCTCCGAACTTTGATGAAAGCGCCCCTGAGCCATCACAAGAAGAGGCGCCCGAGCCTGTAGAGCAGAACTAGAGGTAGACGTTGAGTCCAGACGAAGAACAACCAGACGAAGCGCCCCAGGCCGAAGCCCAGCCGGCTCCGGCCCCTGCCGCGCCCGCTGCTGCAGCGCCTGCCGCGCCAGCTACCGCGGCCCCTGCCGCGCCCGCTGCTGCAGCGCCTGCCGCGCCAGCTACCGCGGAGGCAAGAGCCGGAGGCGAGAGCCGCCCAGACGCGCGGCGCGAGCCGAGAGGGCGCGATCGCGATGATGATCGCGGCGGCGGTGGGCGTCGCTACTTCGGCCGTCGTAAGGTATGCACATTCTGCGTCGACAAGGCTGACTCGGTTGACTACAAGGACCCGGGCAAGCTCCGGCGCTACGTGTCAGACCGGGGCCGCATCGAAACCAGGCGGCGAACCGGCACCTGCGCCAAGCACCAGCGCTGGCTGGCCACCGCGCTGAAGCGGGCACGCCATCTAGCGCTGCTGCCGTACTCACCAGACCATATCCGGCTGTCGGGGACGTTCACGTCTCGAAGGTAGCCGTCATTACGCCATGGGAGAACAGGCGAGGGCGTTGCGCCCTCGTTGTGTCTGAGCCTGAGACAGGGTGACGCCTGGGACTGGATGATAATGGGGAAGGGCCAAGACGACAGGAACAGGCAACAAAAGGATGAGCCTCGCTCTCGGCGCGCGGAGCGAAGGGCGGCGGAGCGCCGGCGGGCTCAGTCCGAGACGAAACAAAAGAAAGAACATCCCGGCTCCGAAGCTTCGAACCGGCGGCTCATCGTCGGTGGTGTTATCGCCGTTGTCATCGTTGCCATTGGCTTTATCGCGTTCGGCTGGTACCAGACTCAGATCAAGCCCTTCAGCAAGACGGTCCTCCGCGTGGAAGATACTAAGTACAACCTGTCGCACCTTCAACGAAGGATGCAGCTGGAACTCGATACCGGCTTCAACTTCGCGCTTGGTAACTCATCGATCCTGAACCTCCCTAACTTCGTGATATCCCAGCTTGAAGGTGAGGCGGCGCTGCTTGAGGGCATCGGCGATCTCGACATTGAGATCACGGATGAGGATGTCGCGGCTGAGATTCGCCGTCGCGGCGGCCTCGCCGACGACGTCGAGCCGAGCGTGTTCGCCGACGAAGTCCGCGACCAGGTCGGCCGCAGCGGCCTGAAGCAGAACGAGTACGACCTGATGCTCAGGGGCTTCCTGGCTGAGGAGCGCGCACACGGCTACTTCCTGTTCTTGGGGCCCACTGAGGAGCCACAGGTGCGCGGAAGAATGATCATCCTGGCAGATGACGAGCCGGACGATGAGGAAAAGGCCGACGTCGTGCTGGCCCGGCTGGAGGCGGGCGAAGACTTCATGTTCGTGGCGTTGGAGGTCACGTTAGCCCCGAGCGCTATTGAGATCGACTGGTTCGAACGTGACGGCGAGCCGACGGTGTTCGAGGACGTCCAGGACTTCTTCTTCGACGCGGAAGTCGGAGAGCGCAGCAATGTGATCTCGCAACGCGACTTTTTCTATATCATCGAGGTGCTGGAGCAGGACGAAGCCCGCCCGCTCGAAGACGACCAACGCGAGAGGGTGGCAGACCGCGAACTTGCTGAGTGGATCAGTGGCCTGCGCGACTCATTGAACATCGAGCGAAACCTCTCGCAGGATGACGGGATGCGGGCTCTGAACGAACTCAGCAACTAAGATCGGCTGGAGTAGTGGTC
>JADFRJ010000086.1 GCA_022561355.1 Chloroflexota bacterium
CAGCAGGGTCGCGTCGGGGTCGGCGCGACCCTCGCGGATGAACGTCTGCACTTCGAGCTTGCTGGACGGGTCGAGGCCCGTCGTCGGCTCGTCGAGCAGCATCAACACCGGCGACGTTAGGAACGCGCGCGCCACCGCGACCTTCTGCTGCTGCCCTCGCGAGAGGTGGAGCATCGGATCGCGGAGGCGGTCGCCGAGGTCGAGTCGCGAGAGGATCTCGAACGACTTACGCTTGATCTCGTCCGCTCCCAGGCCGTAGATGCGCGCGAAGAAGAGCAGGTTCTCCAGCGCGGACATGTTCTTGAAGAAGCTTGGGTCCGGCGACACGCGGTTGATCAGCCGCCGCACCTCCATCTCGTCGCGCTCGATGTCGAAGCCGAACACGCTCACAGAGCCGGCGTCCGGCGTCAGCAGCGTGCTGATCATGCGCACCACCGTCGACTTGCCGGAGCCGTTCGCGCCGATCAGGCCGTAGATCTCGCCCCGCTGGATCTGGAACGAGACGTCTTCGACCGCCCTGATCGGCTCCTTCTTCTCCTGCCACGGGAACGTGCGGCCGCCGCCGAACGACTTGCTCAGCTCGCTTACTTCCAGTGGTATCGAATTCATCTCGCTCCTCCTGCTCTAAACACACAAAACCCACTACCTGCTCGATAGTGGGCGGACGGTGTCGCTGCTTGCCTTGTTACTGCTAACTCAGAAGTCTGGCCTCCCTATGGACACACTCGTCCCACCCACAACGCCTCCGCCGTTACCGCACGTGCGGATGCCGGCGACTGCGCTGGTGAACTGCATGTGACCACTGCTCATGAAAACAATAACCTCAAGAATCAGACTACGAGGAAGGAGCCGCGGGTGTCAAGCGGAGATGCGCAACCTCGCCCTTCATGCGGCGTTATACTGCAGAACAAGATGGCCGCCTACTTTTGTCCTCACTGCAAGATCCACGCGACCTTCAAGAGTCAGGGTCCGGAAAAAGTCAACTGGGAAAATCAACTCCACCAGATCTGGCGGTGCAACAACTGCTTCGGCGTCGTATACGTAAGGGTTCGGACTGAACCAGACGATCTGGAGTTCTATCCTTCTCTGCGTTCGGAAGCACGGGACGAGTACCCTCCTGAGGTACGCGACAACTTTGGCGAGGCACTTCGCTCACTGAACGGGAACAACCCCAAGGCCGCAGTCGTGATGACCCGTTCCGCTTTGCAGGCTGCAATGCGACAGCAGGATGCAAAAGGGAAGACTCTTAAAGCGGAGATCGACAGTCTCGCTGATAGTCACGCCATCCCTCCGGCAATCAAGGACTGGGCACACGAACTACGAGACGGCGGAAACCTAGTGGCGCATCCCGAACCCGACAAGACAGTAGAGACGCAAGACGCCGAGGAGTTGATCGCACTAGCAGAATCGCTGTTCGAGTATCTTTATGTTGTACCGAAGGAACTTGAACGGCGGCGCCAGCGCCTGGCGCCCCAGGAAGAGCCACCCCCCAGCGAATAGCTTCGCTTACATCGCGCCCAGCAGCTTCAGCTGCTTGCGGACACATCCTTCGCCATCGCGATGACGCCCCACTCTTCCCCGCGCTCTCGAACAACGCGGTATTGCCACGAACGCTGTGCCGACGGCGGGAACGCATCGAGGCTCACCAGATCATAGCCCAACCGCTCGTAGAACGGCGCAGCATCTACAGTGAAGAGGAGCAGATGCCGCACGCCCAGCTCGCGAGCGTGAGCTTCCACCCACTCGAGGATCTCGCTGCCCACGCCCGTACCGTGCAGGTCGCTCTCGACTGCCATCGAACGCACCAATCCAGCCGAGTCTTCCGCGTACAGTTCCAGGCCACCGCACCCGATCAGCCGTCCGCCGCGATACGCGACCACGAAGTGCTCCAGCCAATCCTCTAGCTCAACCGTCGGCAGATGATGCGTGTCCAGCAGCGCCTTCATCGACGGAACGTGCTCTGGTTTGGCGGGGCAGAGCGTTACTTCGCTCACATCGCGCGCAGAAGCTTCACCCGCTCCTCGATCGGCGGGTGCGTCGTGAACATGTTGTTCAGCCAGCTCTTGTGCTCGCGCAGCGGGTTGTTGATGTAGAGGTGCGCCGTCGCCTTGTTCGCGACCTCCAGCGGGTCCGGGTCCGCGGCCATCTTCTCCAGCGCGCGCGCCAGCCCTTCCGGGTGACGCGTCAGCAGCGCGCCCGAAGCGTCGGCCAGGTACTCGCGCTGGCGCGAGATTGCGAAGCGGATCGCCTGCGCCGCGATCGGCGCCAAGATCGCGCCGACGATCGCGATCAGGAAGATGATCGCTATCGCGCCGCCCCCGCCCTTGCCGCGATTGCTGGAGCGCCGGCCCGCGCCGAAGAACGTCAGACGGAACATGAAGTCGGCCATCAACGCGGCCAGCCCGATCAGCACGACGACCATCGTCATCACGCGGATGTCGTAGTTGCCGATGTGCGACAGCTCGTGCGCCAGCACACCCTCCAGCTCCAGCGGCTCCAGCTTATCCAGCAGGCCTCGCGTGACGGCCACCGACGCGTGTTCGGGGTCGCGGCCGGTCGCGAAGGCGTTCGGCGAGCCGTCCTCGATCACGTAGACCTTGGGCATCGGCAGCCCCGCGCCGATGCACAGGTTCTCGACCTTGCGGACCAGCTCCGGCTCCTGCTCCCTCGTCACCTCTTTCGCGCCGGAGATGCCCAGCGCGATCCGCGACGACGAGTAGTAGCTGATGAACGCGAAGATCACGAACGGCACGATCAGGATCGGCGCGAACGGAATCGGCAGCCCGATCACGATGCCGATCGCCATCGATAAGCCGGCCAGCACCAGCACGAAAAGCGTGAGCAGAATGAACGTGTTGCGCCGGTTGCCGGCGATCCGGTCGTAGATGAGGACGGGTTGTTCTAGCGTCATACGCTACACGCTTCGTAGTGCGCCGCTTCGTGATGAGCAGCGCCGCGGTGCCCGGCATCGCGACGCGCGAATACCTAGTTGGGCTGTGTGAAGCTGACTTGGACATCCTCGCGGGCCGTCTCTTCCGCCTCGAAGAAGTCGAACCGCTCGAAATTGAACATGTTCGCGATGATCACGCTCGGGAACACCTGAATGCGGGTATTGAAGTCCATCACATTGCGGTTGTAGAACTGCCGCGAGAACGCGATCTTCTCCTCCACGTCGGCCAGCTCCTTCTGCAGTGCCAGGAAGTTCTCGTTGGCGCGCAGTTGCGGGTAGTTCTCAGACACTGCGAACAACGTTCGCAGCGCGCTCGTGAGCATGTTGTCGGCCTGCGCGGCCTGCGCCGCGCCCCCCGCCTGCTCCAGTTGAGCGCGGGCGCGCGTGACGTTCTCCAGCACCTCTTGCTCGTGGGCGGCGTAGCCCTTGACCGTCTCCACCAGGTTCGGGATCAGGCTCGCCCGGCGCTTGAGCTGCACATCGATACCCGACCATGCCTCACGAGTCCGGACACGGGCACGGATCAGGCCGTTGTACATCCCAAGCATGGCCAAACCCGCGATGATCACCACCGCGAGCAGGACGATCAGCACAATAAGAACTATTAGCATCGGAAAAAGTGTACCTCATCGCCCAAATTGACAGAAGAATGCCTATCTAGCTGCTATCCTGGTGTATGGCCACCGTTCAATTCAACCCGTTCACACCTGAGGCGAAAGCGGATCCGTATCCGCTCTACCGGTCGCTCCGAGAAGCCGATCCAGTGCATCACAGCCCGCTATTGGACCTCTGGGTGCTCAGCCGCCACAAAGATGTCACGTTCGTCCTAAAGGACGATCGGTTTTCGGCGGACAGGCGCAAGTCGACGAACCCGCTGGCCGTCCAGGCGCGTAAGCTGCAGGAAGAGGGCCCGTTCGCCCAGGCGAACACCATGCTCAGCGCCGACCCGCCAGAGCACACGCGGCTGCGCGGCCTGGTGGGCAAGGCGTTCACGCCCAGGCGCATCGAAGAGATGCGCCCCCGCATTCAGCAGATCGTCGATACGCTGCTCGACGACGTTCAGGACCAGGACGAGTTCGACCTGATCGAGCAGCTCTCCTACCCGCTCCCCGTGATCGTGATCGCGGAGATGCTCGGCATCCCGGCCGAGAACCGCGCTGAGTTCAAGCGCTGGTCCGACGACCTCGTCGCCACGCTGGCCGGGCCGGGTACCACGCCCGATGCAATCGAGCGCGCGCAGAGCAGCGCGCAGGAGATGGCCTCGTACTTCCAGGCCGTCATCGCGGAACGCCGCAAGGAGCCGCGGGACGACCTGCTCAGCGCGATGATCGCGGCGGAAGAGCGCGGCGACGTGCTGAGCGAGGAGGAGCTATTGGCGACCTGCATGCTGCTGCTCGCCGCGGGCAACGAGACCACGACGAACCTGATCGGCAACGGCATGCTGGCGCTGCTGCGCAATGAAGACCAACTCGACAAGCTGCTGGGCGACCCATCGCTGATGGATTCAGCCGTCGAGGAGATGCTCCGCTACGACGGCCCCGTGCAAGCCACCGCCCGCACCGCGGACGCGGACGTCGAGATCGACGGCCACACGATCGAGAAGGGTAAGATGCTCTTCGTCTTGCTCGGCGCCGCCAACCGCGACCCCGCCGCCTTCCCCGACCCAGAGACGTTTGACATCACGCGCGACGACAACAACCACGTCGCGTTCGGCAACGGATTGCACTTCTGTCTGGGGGCGCCCTTGGCGCGCATGGAGGCGCAGATCGCGTTCCGCACGCTGTTCGACCGTCGCGGCAAGCCGAAGCTTGCCAGCGATGAGCCCGAATGGGGCGGCAACTTCATCCTGCGCGGCCTGGCGCGCCTGCCGCTGGCGTTCAGCTAGACCTCAGTTCATACGCATCCTCCGGCCATGCTAGGCGCGCCCCAGTTCCGTGTATACTGCCAGGCGCATGGCGCAACACCTACAATCGGACGCTCCTGGCGAACTGAGTGCAGGAAAGGCGCGGCGCTCCTCTCAGGGCAATCTGATGGCGAGGCAGGACTGGCTCATCTGTGGCGGGCTCGTTGTACTGGCAACGCTCGTGTTCGGTTCGGTACGGCCGTGGGCGCTCCCCGCGCTCGGCGACATTGCGATCTTCCAGCTCTTCGGCCGTCTCATCGCGGACGGCCAGGTTCCATATCGCGACTTCTTCGACCACAAGACGCCGCTAACAGGCTACGCCAATGCGCTGCCGGCGCTGTTCAGCAAGCTCTTCGGTACAGACCTCATCATCAGCACCCGTGTGCTCTCGCTGGCCGCGGCCACCGCCGCTGCGGTTGGCCTCTACCTACTGAGCAGGGCGGTGCAGCTATCGAGGGCCGCAAGCGTCGCGGTGGCAGGGACCTATCTCGCGTTCGACTTCGCCTCGCTGCTGGTCGCGTTCGGCCTTGAGGCCAAGGCACTAGCCACCTACGCGGGTATCTTCGCGATGCTGGCAGCGTACCGGTCGCGCTGGACCCTCAGCGGCGCTCTCGGCTCGCTGGCCTTCCTCGCGTGGCAGCCGGGCGGAATATTTCTCATCGGGGCGGCGGCACGGGCCATCACAGGCAAGGAAGAGAGGCCCGGCGCAAGCCTCCTGCGCCTGATTGCGGGATTCATCGTCCCAGTGAGCCTCCTGGCGGCATACCTCGCCGCCGCCGGCGCGTTCGACGAGTTCTGGCGCGACACGGTCACGTTCAACCAGGGCTACGTCGACCGCCAGTTCGAGTGGATGCCGCAGATCGGCAATGTCGCCGATCGGATCAGGCTCGGGTATGCGCCGGAGCGCTGGGTCTTCCTGCTCGCGGCTGCCGGCGCAGGTCTCTGGATGCTGGTGGGCTTGCACGGCCTCAGCAGAAAAGTCGTGCCAGATGCAGTGACCCGGGCCGCACCGATCGCCGTGATCTCATTCTTTGTGCTGCTCTACTCCTACGTGAACTTCACCTCCGCAGTTGACGTCATTCCGTTCTTGCCGTGGGTCGCGTTCTGGGCCGGGTGGCTCCTCGAGCGCGTGAGCCGGCAGCGATTCGTTCCCGCTGAAGCGCTGGCGGTGCTATTCGCGGCCGTCTTGCTGGTGTACGGTCACCACGGCTTGTGGGCTCGGCTGCCGAACCTGCGTGACGAAGGCGGCCGCTCCGTCGAACAGGCCATCGTCAATGATGTCGAAGAGCGCGCCGGGCTCGTCGACGGCGACAAAATATATGCCATCAACGAACCTTGGTTCCTGCTAGCCAGCGGCAGAGACCACATCGCCCCGCCGTACTACTACCTCTGGAGCGGCGTATTCGACATGATCACAGAACGCGAAGGGGTCAACGAGGCGCTCAATCGCCCGATCCTGGACTCGAAACCTAAACTGGTTGTGCTGGGGCCCCAGACGCGAGGGTGGCTTTTCGCGTGGGACCGTTCCGAACTTCAGCACGTCTATGCGGAAACCCTATTGCTGAACTACGAAAGGCTGCCTCCTGCACCCGGAGGCCCAGGGGTCCGCGTCTCGCGCGCTGCGGACTACTGGGTATTAACCACAGACGAGAACCGCGTCGACTTCACGGAACTCATGCGCAATGCGCATGCCCTGCCCGGGTTCATCGGAGGCTGGTCGGCGGATGACATGCGCCCGCTGGCCGGACACCCGGAGCTGATCCGCCAGCCCGCCGCCGGCTCCTACCGCGAGACGTCCGCGTGGGCGCTGGATGGCCGTAGCCGCGTTGAGGCGATCGGTGGCGTCGTGATGCAGATACCAGACGACATCGACCCCGAGGATGGCAGACTCTATTTCGGAGTGATCGTCGCGCTCCCCGAAGACGGGGGCACAGCGGACCGTATCGTTCTGGAGCTCCAGCTCGAGCGAGCCATCCCACCCGATACAGCGCAAGGCGGTGAGCCTCCCGAGACGTTTACTGTGCAAGGCACACGGGACGTAAGCGGCAGGCGTGCAGGTGAACTGATCCTCGTCACGCAGGCGGTAAGGCTTGGCGTCTTCTTTAACCCGCTACCAGGCGAACATGTTGTAATAACCATCGAGCGCGACGGGAGCGACCCGCGGGACACCTACGACCACGACCTGCGCGTTCTCGGCCTGACTGTCTCCTACCGGCCCATCCAGACTCCCTGACTAGCCCTTCGAGCTAACCCCGCAGCTCGCGTCTCCACGAGCGCGAGCGAAATCTAGCTGTAGTCCTGCCAGGCGGGATCCGTTTGCTTCCGTGCGTCGTCGACCTAGCTGGTGGCTTCGCTGGCGACCTCGTCCTTCGCGGGGCTCTCGATATCGGAACGCCCGTTACCTGCAGATGCGTCTTCGGCGTTCGTCATCTCGTGAAGCGTCTCAGCAGTCTCGACGGAACCTCCGTCCCCCTTGAGTAGCCGGCTCGCGACGAAGCAGCCGACAGCGATCAGAGCGACCAGTAAGAGAATCCTTTTCATCTGATACCTCCTTGTACACACCGTGGATTGGTGAGGCGTTATCCTATCCTCGCAGGGCCATCATACACCCGTCGGTAATGCTTGTCACCACGCCAGGTGCCTGCGGCAGACGTGTGCTTCAGCCAGACAAGAGCAGCCGCACGGCCAGCACCGGCGGGATTTGGCTGTAGTTCTGCGGCCCAAGTCGCGGTTCGACGTCGCCTCAGGCGGAACGCTGGCTCCTCGATGCCAGGACCCGCTCGCCTTGTCTCAGGCCGAGGAGCCGAAGCTAGCTAGGCGCGACTAGCTCTCGATGGAAGGCGTTGCCATCCGCGCCTGTGTATTCGTCCCACCAAGCGGCGTTCTTCTCCCAGGCTTCGCGCTCCCCTTCGGCGAGGTCAGACTCGTTCCCCATAGCTTGCTCGATTCTCTGCGCACAGTCGTCAGACACGGTACAGCTCGGAGACCGGCCGTACCTTACGTAATCAACAGCAATCGTGTGATGAATACTAAGCTGTCGTGTCATGCCTCCTCCCACACGACCGTCGGAGCCGTCATCCAACGGCGGCAGCGCCGCCACGGACCCCGTGCGTTTCATCATCTTGAGCGGGCCACGCACCGGCTCCACGATGCTGGTCTCCGCCTTGAACTCCAGCCCTGAGATCACCTGCTTCGGCGCATTCTTTAGGTTCACGGATGACACTATCGGCTTCGGCGTTGGCGGGTTCGACATTCCTGGATACGACAACGACAGCGTTGAGGACCTCGAATTGCGTAACGGCGACTTCAAAGCGTTTCTGAATCAGCGTATCTTCGTGGAGATGGAAGGCGTCACTGCAATTGGCTTCAAGCACCACTACAGCCACTTCATTTGGCTTCCCCGGTTTGAGAGAGTGGCTCGTCGAGCAGCGGGACATGCGCGTACCGCACCTCCGCAGGCGCAACCTGCTCCGGATGCTCCTCTCAACGGAAATCGCCAAGGCGACAGGTGGCTGGGTCGAAAGTGCACAACCAACCCTCAGGGACAAACACTTGCCTTCCTTGCTCCGACGCGTGCTCCGGCATCCCGCACGGTACGCGGCGAGAATTCCCGAGCTGTTCCGCGCCAAGACACCGGACTGGAAAGCGAAGCGGGAGGCTATCACGCTCTCGCCACAAGAGGGCAGCGAGTTCTTCAAAGAAACGGACCTCCATGTGGTGTTCTACGACAAACTCCCCGCCAAGCATCAGGTGCACACGCTCTTTTACGAAGACCTGGTCGACCACCGTGAAGCAACGTTAGCAGCAGTCCAACAGTTTCTCGGAACGGCGCCCAGACCACTGGGTGTTTCTACCGCCCGCCAAAATCCCGAACCACTGGAGGAGTTGGTTGCGAATTACAGCGAGCTGCGCGGCAAGTTTATGCGCATCATCCGCGAGCTGAAGCCGGACATCATGATGACGTGGGACCCGTTCTCGCCCTACGAGGGCCATCCCGATCATCAGACGG
>JADFRJ010000087.1 GCA_022561355.1 Chloroflexota bacterium
GGCCGACCTGGGCCGACCTACGGTCGGCTCGCTTCTGTCGCCTTATTGGCAGTTATGCTGGAACTGCAGAATCACGCCTAGGATGTCGTTCGGCAGGTCGATCACGCCGTCCGGGGCGGTCATGTTCCAATCGTAGAACGCTGCCCATCGACGTGAATGCCACCAGTGCAGGCAGGAGCTTCGTTCGCACGCCATCCCTCCGTGTCGGCGGGGAAGCCACTAGATTCGCCCGCAGCATAGCACAGGTCTGGGGTGGTGCTCTGCGACCGTCCTGGCGACGAGCTACCAACGCTGCAGGCTGTGACGAGGCCCGCGCGGCGCAAGGCTGCGCGCGTCGGCTAGCTCGCGCTCAGCGTGACCCTGACGTGGAGCTCGGCCGCTCATAGATGTTGCGGCCCTGATGCAGCCAGCCAGAAGCGACCATTAGCTCCTGAACGGCTCGGGCCAGGCGCTTTCGACGGCCCTCGCGGGTCTGGTTTGGGCTTGGCCCAGTGGCGAGGTCGAGTGCCTTTGCCAGGTTGAGGGTTACACGCGACCTGTCTGCCGCCCAGCGCAGGCGCTCATCGTCCCGTCCTTCGCAGGCGATGCCGACGATCTCCTCGGCCAGCGGCTTGACATCGAAGCGGGGCGCGTTGGGCACCACCTGGCGGTAGCCATGCGTCCCCAGCTCAACGACACGGGCCTGGTCGATGTCTATCTCCCACCACTGCTTCTCGGCGCGATTAGACCCCACCATGTAACTTCCGTGTCGCTCGATCCTAAACGTCAGCAATGGAGGCTGCCATTCTAGGTCATACGCTCGCTCCAGCTTGTGCTCAGCCATCGCCTCCTCATAGCTCCCCCCGATCGAGCTCCAACAGCCCTTCAAGAGTCCTATCAACTGAGACGAATCATGATCACGAAAGCGATGCCTAGGCGCGAACCGCGCTAGGTACTGCCGAAGTTCCCCAATGACCTGATCGGGTTTGTCTGTCATACGCTCGCCCCCTAGTTCAGCAACTACCTTTAGCAGTCGCCGACTCCCATCATAACTCCTCCTAGTTCAACACAATCGCTTGGCGCGTCTGCCGAAGCTCGTGATCGGTCAGCGGACGGCCCAGCAGCATCTCGGTAAGCGATTCGGCGTAGGACCAGCCCGAGACGGTGTATTCGCTCACGTAGAGCCGCAGCCGGGCGCCGCCACAGCGCTTACAGGTGCCCCACTCGATCTGCATGTCGGGGTACTCCTCTGCGTCGTGATCGGGGATGATCGCCGGCACGGTCGGGTACGGGCGGTATTGAGGCTTCGTCCAGCGGTGTAAGCATCTCACCTTGCCGAGCATGTTAGTTGCCATTGTGGGCTCCTTCCGGTATGGCCTCGTCTGCCAGTAGTCGCCGCTGGATGTCGATGGCCCGCTCTGCGGCGCCCCAGCGCGCGAGTGGGCGGTCGTCTCTATCTTCGCGTGCCCCAGGAGCACCTGTAGGCTCTGCAAGTCCCCGCCAGACCGCCGGGCGAAGGTGTTGGCGAACGTGGTTCTGAACCGACTAGGGCATAGATAGTGGCCCCACTTGTATGCAGTGGAAGAGGCGGGGGGATTGTGCGACAGGGTCAAGGTGCCGCCTTTTCAGGCTCGCCGGTGGCCTGGCCGACGTGGGCGGTAACTGGGCGGTTCTGCCCAGTTAAACGAGCCAGCCATTCGTTCACCGCTTGCCTACTGACATGTGGGGTAACTGGACGGTACGGGCTGGTGGGGTTGCTTGAAGAACGCGAATCAATGCCGACGAGTCCAGACCTGGGGGTGACTGGTGGCTACCCGCGGAGAGGTCGGGCTCGTCGGCGGACATTCAGTGTAGCGCACTTTGACAGTGCTCGTCACGGAGTGTTAGGCTCCGCCCGTGGCGAGGTGACTCTCTGGAAGCGGGGTCTGGTGAGTGACCTATGCAATAAGGAGCGGAGGCAAGGGGGAGCCCTCTCCGCTCCTTCCAGTTTCAAACTGACCCACTACCGACAAGAGCGCTCATGCTAGAGGGCTTGCGCCGCCTGCGCGAACTCGGAGCAAGACAAGCGATCGTCTACACTTCGACCGACAATCTGAGCGCACAGAAGCTCTACGAATCCTGTGGCTTCAGCGTCGTTGGAAGGGACTGGAATTACACCAAACGGTTGGACTGATGCCTGCCATCAAGATCGCCCCTTCCTTCCTCACCGCCGACCTCGGCCGGATCGCCGATGAGGTCCGCGCCGTCGAGGCCGCCGGCGCCGACTACCTGCACCTGGACGTGATGGACGGCCACTTCGTCCCTCCGATCTCGTTCGGCGCGATCGTGATCGAGGCGATCAACAAGGTGACTGACCTGCCACTGGACGTACATCTCATGATCGAACAGCCGGAGCGGCAGCTGGAGTCGTTCGCGGCGGCGGGCGCCGACATCCTCAACGTGCACGCCGAGGTCTGCGACGATCTTCCCGCGATCATCGCGCAGATCAAAGCGCTAGGCTGCCGGGCCGGCGTCGGCCTCAATCCGGAGACGGCCATCTCCGCGATCGCGGCCTCGATGGAGGAGATCGATCAAGTGCTCGTGATGGGCGTCCACCCCGGCTGGGGCGGCCAAGCGCTCATTCCAGAGACAATCGAAAAGATACGCGACCTGCGCGCGCGACTGAACGAACGCGGCCTGGGAACAGACATCGAGATCGATGGCGGCGTGAAGGTCCACAACGCCGCTGAATGCGCGGCGGCGGGCGCGAACGTCCTCGTCGCGGGATCGGTCGTCTTCAACGACAACGCATCGGTGGCGGACAGCATGCGTGACCTACGCGAAGCGTTGGCCGCAGTGGAACGGGAAGCCTAGGTCAGAAGGCTTGGTGGGTTAGACGATCGCCCGCAGTTCGGTGCGAAGGCAACGCGTACACACTCGCATGCGTACCCTTCGACCGTCCTTTATGAAGGTGTGCCGTTGAAGGTTGGGCTTGAACGTTCGTCTCGTGCGGGATGCCTTACGCTCCCATCGGCCGGTACTCTTGTGTCGAATATTCCGGCCGAACTTGGTACCCTTCCCACACTTGTCACATATTGCTGGCATGTAAGTGAGTGTTGCTCCCTATCTTGCTAGAATCAGGCGCTCTGGAATACGATGCCGTATGATACCAAGGCCAAAGGTAGCGGACAACCGAGACCATGGTCGCCTCATCTAGCGAACCCGATCAGCGGAGCAGCGCCGCGGCACGGCCTGACGCCGATTCCTTGCTGACGGGCTCCCGCTTACGCCAGATGTTCCGCGATGCGCACGGGCTATTGGAGCGACACGTAGGGGCGCTAAACGCCATTAACGTCTTTCCCGTTCCCGACGGCGACACCGGCACGAACATGCACCTCACACTTCGAGCCGCGATCGATGCTCTTGAGCAGTCCGATGCGGACGACGTATCGGGAGTCACGGCGGCGCTCGCACGCGGCGCGCTCATGGGAGCGCGCGGCAATTCGGGCGTGATCCTCTCGCAGGTGCTGCTCGGGCTCTCACGGGGACTCGAAGGCAAAGCGGAGGCTAGCGGCAGCGATCTCGCTTCGGCGCTGGCGGAGGCTTCCGACGCCGCCTACGCGGCGCTTGCGGAGCCTCGGGAGGGCACGATCCTGACTGTCGTACGTGCTGCCGCCGAAGCGACAGCAGACGCGACTACCGACGACCCAGCCCAGCTCCTGTCGCTGGCGGTGGACGCGGCCCATGAGGCCGTTGCGCGAACGCCGGAGCTTCTGCCCGTGCTGAAGGAAGCCGGCGTTGTCGATGCGGGGGGACTCGGGCTGGCGATCATTCTCGACGGCCTATCACGCTCGCTTCACGGCGACACGCTGGACGTCGATCTCGCGCCAGACGTGCCGGACGCTGCCGGCTGGCAGAGCCAGGCCGCGACGCTGCACCAGGCTGAGCACGGGACCCCTGGCTACTGCACCGAGTTCGTCGTGAGCGGACAAGACATCGATCCCAAGGCGGCTCGCGCCCAGATCGCGGCGCTGGGCGGCTCGCTCCTGGTCGTGGGCGACGAAACGCTCCTCCGGGTCCACGTCCACACCGCGACGCCGGACGACGTGCTCGACTACGGGCGCACGCTCGGCGAGGTCTCCCAGGTCAAGGTCGACAATATGGAGGCTCAGATGCAAACGTTCGCGGGCGAACCCGCGCCGTCCAATGTCACCAACGTTGGCGTCGTTGCCGTCGCTTCGGGCGCCGGGATCGAAGCGGCCTTCCGCAGTGTCGGCGTGACGAAGCTGGTGCAAGGCGGCCAG
Organism: Chloroflexota bacterium; assembly: GCA_022561355.1. Classification (GTDB taxonomy): domain Bacteria; phylum Chloroflexota; class Dehalococcoidia; order DSTF01; family RBG-16-68-14; genus SZUA-185. Next base: position 4,263 of record JADFRJ010000087.1, read on the forward strand.
ACGCTGAACCCCAGCGCAGGCGAGCTCCTCACCGCGATCGAGGCCTGCCCGCAGGACCAGGTCGTCGTGCTCCCGAACAACGGCAACATCATCGCCGCCGCGGAGCAAGCCGCCGCTCAGGCCGATAAGAGCGCCGTCGTCATCCCGTCTCGATCCATTCCCCAAGGCATCGCCGCAGTGCTCGCTCTGAGCCCCGACCTGTCGTTCGAGGAGAACAGCGCCGCCATGGCGCGCGCAATAGGGCAGGTCCGCTCCGCCGAGGTGACGCGGGCCGTACGCGCCACGACCATGGACGGCCAGAAGATCGACGCCGGCCAAGCGATCGGCATCGTTGACGGCAAGCTGAGCGTGGTCTCGCACAGCATCGAGGAGGCTGTTCTGGAGAGCGTCTTGAAGATGGGCCCTGAGACCGCATCCCTGCTAACGGTCTACTCTGGCAGCGACGTGCGCGCGGGCGGCGACTACGCCCTTGCGAACCGCCTGCGAGAACAGCATCCCGATCTTGAAATCGAACTCGTGCGAGGCGGCCAACCGCATTACGCCTACCTGCTATCGCTGGAATGACGGTCTTCCAACGCATCCGCCGCCTCATCCCGGGCCAGAAAGAAGCGCCCAAACTGGTCCGCGTCGTCACCGACAGCACGGCCGACCTGCCAGCGGAAATCGTCGACGAACTCGGCATCACGGTGATCCCGCTACAGGTGATCTTCGGCTCCGAGACCTTTCGAGACGGCGTCGACCTGACGGCGGAAGAGTTTTTCGAACGCCTGCCACAAGAAAAGGAGCTTCCGACGACGTCACAACCATCGGCCGGCGAGTTTCAGCAGGCCTATGGAGCGCTCGCCGAAGAGACGGACCGCGTACTCTCAATCCATCTCTCCGCGGGGTTCTCTGGGACTGTAGGCGCGGCCCAGCAGGCCGCCGGCAGGCTCGCCGAACGCTGCGAAATCGAGGTGATCGATTCCGGGACCGTCTCGATGGCCATGGGCTTCGCAGTCATCGCGGCGGCCCGTGCCGCGCAAGACGGCGCCGACCTCGACACCTGTACGCGAATCGCGCGCTCCATCCTTGGGCGGCAGCGCCTCGCCGTCGCGCTCGATACGCTGGAGTACCTTCGCCGTGGCGGACGTATCGGCAGGGCGGCCGCGTTCCTTGGAAGCCTCCTGCGACTGAAGCCGATCCTCACGATCCGCGATGGCGCCGCCTTCCCGCTAAGCCGCGTTCGCACGCGCAAGAAGGCGCTTGCTGAACTCCTGCGCATCTGCCTCGAACCGGGCGCCATCGTAGAAGCGTCCGTCATGTACACGACGGACCCCACCGATGCGACGTATCTGATCGACGAGATCAGGCAGCGTTACCCCGAGATTCCGATCCATGAGGGGCGCATCGGTCCAGTGATTGGCGTGCACGCCGGGCCCGGCCTCATCGGCCTTGCGGTCGTCCTCGCGGAGCGGCCGGCGAGCGAGGACAAATCTTGAACCCAACGCAACGGGCCGCACCAACGGACGACCAGCTACGCAAGGTCCTGGAGTTTGAGCGCCGCCGGGGCTTCAATGACGAAGCCGTGACGGGAGGGCTGGACCGGCTGTTGGAGAACTACCTGGCGGGCAATGCCAGTTCGGTCGCCGCGCAAGCGATCGGTGGGCTGGGAGAGGGCGGGTACCGGCAGCTCGCGAAGCATGAGCGCAACTCCTGGCTGGAGAACGTGCTGCTCGCGTTGGAAGGCCGCCCTAACCGCACACCTCAGGGCCCACGAGCGAGACGGCGGCGGGCAGCGCAGCCGGCAGCGCCTCCCAACTTGGACTCGCCTGTCACCACGCTCAAAGGCCTGAAAGGACGCAACCAACCGCTGTTCGAAAAGCTGGACGTTCATACGATCCGGGACATGCTGTTTCTGTTCCCGCGCCGCCATATCGATTACTCGAACCTCCGCTCCATTGGCGAACTCACGCCGGGCGAGCACGAGACGATTCGCGCCACGGTGTGGAGCGCGAGCGAACGTCGTCTCGGCGCGAAGAAGGGCAGCGAGGTCACCGTTGGCGACGACACCGGCATGATGAAGATCGTATGGTTTCGAAACACCTACGTCGCGCGTCAACTGCGCACGAATACTGAGGTCCTCCTCTCAGGCAAGGTAGGTCTATACAAGGGGCGCCCGACGTTTCAGAACCCGGAGTGGGAAATCTGGGACGAGAAGGCCGAACGCACCCATGCCGGGCGCGTACTGCCCGTCTACCCGCTCACGGACGGCCTCCACAACCGCACCGTCCGGCGATTCACCCGTCTCGCGATCGATGGCTACCTGGAGATGCTGCCGGAGACGCTGCCGGAGACGCTGCTGAAGCGCCTCGAATTGATGGGCCTCCGGGAGGCGGTGAGCCAGGCTCACTTTCCAGATTCGATAGAGGATCAAGCGAAAGCTATTCACCGCCTCGCTCTGGAGGAGCTGCTGCCGCTACAGCTATCCGTGTTGCTCAGGCGTCGCCTGTGGCAGGAGTCGGGCACTGCGGATCCGATCCATATCGACGACTCACTGCGTACGGACTTCCTGGAAACGCTGCCGTTCACGCTCACGGGCGCGCAACAGAGAGCGCTGGACCAGCTCTTGGCAGATCTGGACCGCGACATCCCTATGAGCCGGTTGCTGCAAGGAGACGTCGGCAGCGGCAAGACGGTCGTCGCCGCCTGCGGCCTCGTTGCCGCGGTCGCGTGCGGACACCAGGCCGTGATGATGGCGCCGACCGAGGTGCTCGCCGACCAGCACTTCAAGACGCTCAAGGAGATCTTCGACGCCCAAGGCGATAGCACCATCGCCGAAGCCACTCCCCCCTACCTCGAGCGGCCGCTCCGCATCGCGCTCCTCAAGGGCAGCATGAGAGCGAAGGAGAAAGCCCACGTCCAAGAGCAGATCGAGGCGGGCGAGGTCGACATCGTCGTCGGAACGCACGCGCTGATTCAGGATGGCGTCGGCTTCGCGAGACTAGGGTTCGCCATCGTCGATGAGCAACACCGCTTCGGCGTCATGCAGCGGGCCGCTCTTCGCGACAAGTCGGAGCGGTCGGTGCACATGCTAGTGATGACCGCCACGCCCATCCCGCGCTCGCTCTATCTCACGCTCTACGGGGACTTGGACGTGTCGGTGATCGATGAACTGCCGCCGGGGCGCAAGCCCATCAGCACGCGTTGGTGGCCGCCCGAGGAGCGTGACGGCGCGTACGCCTTCTTGCGAGGCCAGGTGGAGGCAGGGAGACAGGCCTTCGTCATCTGCCCGCTGGTGGAGGCGTCCAAGGCGCTGCAGGCGAAAGCCGCGATCGAGGAGTACGAGCGGCTCAAGTCGGATGTCTACCCGGACCTCCAGCTCGAACTCCTTCACGGAAGGATGGCCGGCCGGGACAAGGCCGCGGCCATGCAACGCTTCCACAGCGGGGAAGCGCAGATCCTCGTCTCCACGTCCGTGGTAGAGGTGGGTATCGACGTGCCTAACGCGACGGTGATGCTGATCGAGGGCGCGGACCGGTTCGGCCTCTCTCAACTGCACCAGTTCCGTGGCCGCGTGGGCCGAGGCGCGGACCAGTCATACTGCCTGCTGCTGGCGGAGGACCCATCGTTCGAGGCCCGGCTGGTTCGCCTCAGCGAGTCGGAGATTATTGCCGTCGTGCGCAACATCACCGGGCGCAAACATGCCGAGCAGTGGATCGAAACGACTGGCGCCGCGATGGATCAGGCGCCCGACGCCGTGTTCCTGATCAACCAGCGCGGTGAGTTCGAGTATGTGAATCAGACGGCCTGTCAATGGCTCCAGTATCGCCGCGAAGAGTTGGAAACAATGTGCGTCGCGGATGTCGATCCCGAGCACCCGATCTCGAAATGGCCAGAAACCTGGGACAAGATCAAATCCTCGACACTGCACGTCTTTGAGACAACGCATCAGCGCAAAGACGGCAGCCATTTCCCCGTCGAGGTTCAGTCGAGTTATCTTCAGATCGGAGAGACTGAACTGCTGTGTGCCTTCGCTCGAGACATCACCGAGCGCCGCCGCGCCGAGCGGGTTCTCACCGAGACCCGCGAGCGCTTCGATATGGCGATCGCTGGCTCGGATGACGGTTTCTGGGACTGGACCGATATTGAGGGAGACTCTCAATGGTGGTCTCCTCGACTCTTCGAGTTGCTGGGCTACGAGCCCGGAGAAATCAAACCCAGCTTTGAACAATGGAAATCGTGGATTCATGCCGATGACCGGCAGTCGACGCTCGACGCTGTGCAACGATGCCTTAACGATGGCGATACCTACGACACTGAGTATCGATTAAAGACCAAGTCGGGCGAGTATCGCTGGTTCCGCGCCCGTGGACGAATGGTCTTCGATAAAGCAGGCAAGCCGATACGCATGAGCGGTTCGACCAGCGACATCCACGAGCGAAAGCACGCGGAGCTCAAATATGCCGAAGCGCAGCGCATCGCCCAACTGGGCCATTGGGAATGGAATATCCAAACTGGCGATCTGACTTGGTCGGATGAAATTTACCGAATC
>JADFRJ010000088.1 GCA_022561355.1 Chloroflexota bacterium
TGGCGAAGATCCAGAGAGAGGCGGCCCCGCTAGAGGTGCAAGGTGAGGTTGCGCGGATGATGACTACGGTGGACGTCTCCGGCTACCTGAAGAAGCTCTCGATGCCAACGCTGATCATGCACGGCCGGGACGACACGATCGTGCCGTTCGCACTGGGGCGCAACCTGGCAGCCAGCCTGCCGGAAGCGAAGTTCGTTCCCTTCGACGATTCTGTAGCCGCTCCCTGGCGTAAGCAGGAGCGGATCACGAGCGCGATCAGGCGCTTCCTGGGCATCGAAATCGAGTCCAAGCCGAAGCCCGCACCCGGCCGCGGCCGACGTCTATACGATCCTATTCACGGACATCGAGTCCTCCACGGAACTCACCCAGCGTTTGGGCGACGCCAAGGCGCAGGAGGTGGTCCACGCGCACAACCAGATCGTGCGTGACGCGCTCCGTGCCCACAGCGGCGACGAGATCAAGCACACGGGCGATGGCATCATGGCGTCGTTCTCTTCCAGCTCCGGCGCGCTCGGCTGCGCCGTCGCCATCCAGCAGGCGGTCGCTGCGCACGTGGAGAAACATCCAGAGATGCCGCTGAGCATCTACATCGGCCTTAACGCCGGGGAGCCGGTTGTCGAAGACAGCGACCTCTTTGGCACGGCCGTGCAGCTCGCCAGCCGGATCTGCGACAAGGCCGGTCCCGGTGAGATCCTTGTGTCGAACGTCGTCCGCGAACTCGCGGCCGGCAAGGGCTTCCTCTTCTCCGACCGCGGCGAGTCCGAGCTGCGCGGCTTCGAGGACCCGGTGCGCCTCTACGAAGTGAGCTGGAAGGAGCGTGAATGAGCGAGAGTATCTCGTTCGAACGCGCCGCCGATTTCTACGATGCGACCCGCGCCCTCCCAGACAACGTAGCAGCCAAACTCACCGAAGCGCTCCTCACCGAACTCTCACGTCTCGGCGCAGACCGCGTCCTGGAGGTAGGCGTGGGTACCGGCCGCATCTCGCGGCCGCTGATGGAGCGCGGCATTCGCGTGCAGGGCATCGACATTTCGCCAGCCATGATGCGAACGCTTCGCCGGCAGCTGGGCGCCGGCCACATTGTTCCCGATCTCATGCTCGGCGACGCGACGCGCCTGCCTGTGTTATCCGGCAGCGTTCCCGCCGTGCTGATGGTGCACATCCTTCATCTCGTCTCGTCGATGCCGGAAGCGGTCGCCGAGGTCGCTCGCGTGGTCCCGCCAGGAGGCGTCTTGCTCCACGATATGACACGCTACTCAACAGGCCACGTCCACGAAGGCCCCTGGCAGGCCAGCGCCGACATCTGGGCCGCGGCTCTGGCGCCTCACGATTACGAGCGCCGCCGCCGGCCAGAACCCGAGGAGGTCCACGCGGCGCTGAAGGCCCAAGGCGCAACCCTCCGCGTTGAGCAATACGCGACGTACGAAGAAACGAGTACACCGCAGGAGCATCTCGATTCTGTGCGGAACCGCATCTATTCCTGGTCGTGGGAGTTTCCCGACGATCTCTTCGCCGAAGTCTTCGCCGAGTACGAGCCGAAGTACCGAACGCACTACGGCGACATGGACCGTGGACTCACCGACGCGCACGATCACGAACTGGAAATCTGGACCTTTCCGTGACGGGGCGTCGGCGGCGAACGGCTGGGAAGAGTTGTGGACGGCGCGCCTGAGCGTCCGGACAGCATGCGAACGCTGGTCTTTCCGCGAATCGAAGAGCTGTACGAGGCGATTCGAGAAGTAGGTCTAGCGCGAGGCGCGAACCTAAAGGCGCATCGATGCTGGGTCGACCCCAGCATTGGCGCACCACTCGCGGTAAACAAGAGGCGAGACCTCTGACGGCTTGATCTCGCTGCGGCCGCCCCAGAAGACGCTCGAGTAGCTGACGGGGATGCCAGCCTCTTCGAGGTGCGCGTCGATGGCGGCTTTGTGCTCCAGCAACACGTCTTTGTCGGTGCCGTGGGCCACGGCCATGATGTTCACGTTGTTGAACTCAGCTCCGCCTTCGCGCCAGTAGCAGTGCGTGAGGATGTGGTGGCGGCCCACCTCGCGGCCCGCCTCTATCTCGCGCCCGGCGGGGACGGCCCAGTGGTAGAGGCCGTTGTATCGCGTCACGGCCTCTCCTCCCGCCACCGGCTTCACATGCTCCAGAAACGTGGAGAAGCGTCCGATGACGCCTTTCTTGTCCAGCCCTTCGGCGGTCTCGTAGAATTCGTCCGTTGACATGCCTGCCTCGACGGCCCTCGCGGGCCACGGGTCCGCGATGATCTCCTCCGGTTCAAACTCACGCTTGAGGGCTGCCAGCGCTCGCCACTCGACGTCGGACAGATCGACGACAGAGACGTCGGTCACCTTGGCCAGCTCGTCCGTGCGGCCCCCGGGCTCCATCCCGCGGCGTCGCACGTGTCCCACGCCCAACGCGAAGAGCCGCTTCGCCGGCATCATCATAAAGTGCTCGGCGCCCGTCTTTCCGGCCAAATGCTGGGCGTGCTTCTCCAGCGAGAAGCCCTGCGGCACCTTGAGCGTCGTCCAGAGTTTGTAACGCGCGCCGGAAACGGCGGCCTCCGTCGTGCGGATCACCACGTGGCCGGAGAAGGGGTCCTGCTGGAACATGTAGTCGAAGGCGCTCGAGAGCTTGTCCTGTGACACCTGCCAAGCGACGAGGGCGCCTTGCGCGAGGCTTGTCGAGAGCAGCGTCTGCCGTACACGGCGGATCGTGCCTGCGCGCACCATCTCGCGCACACGCTCGACCACGACCGGCAGTTCGACGCCCGCCCGGCGCGAGATCTCGCCAAACGGGTCGCGGTGGAAGCCCTGCAGCTTGTCTTCGGAGACAGCCAGCACGGCAGCGTTGATCGGATCGTCGAACCGGACCGGGACCGCTTCTATCGTCATGAGTTAAGCGTAACGCTCCTCGTTCCAGGGGTCGCCCCGGTTGTGGTAGCCGTACTGTTCCCAGAACCCCGGGCTGTCCTGATCGACGAACTGGATGCCGCGCACCCACTTCGCGCTCTTCCAGAAGTAAAGATGCGGTACGACGAGCCGGCACGGGCCCCCGTGCTCAGCCGCCAGCGGCTCGCCGTTGTGATGGTGGGCGAACAGCACGTTGTCGGCCATCAGGTCTTCCAGCGAGAGGTTCGTCGTGTAGCCGCCGTAGCAGTGCACCATCACGTAGCTGCTTCCGCGCTTCGGCACGATGCGCTCCATCAGGTCGCGAAAGGCGACGCCCTCCCAGCTCGTATCGAGCTTGCTCCAGCCGGTGACGCAGTGGATGTCGGTCGTGATCGTCGTCTGCGGCAGCGCGAGGAACTCATCCCATGTAAAGGACAGCTCCTCCTCTACGAGGCCAACAACGCCGAACTTCCAGTCCTTCGTGTCAGCGTGGGGCGTGCCGCCGTAGGTGAGTACCGGGAAGCCCTCCGTCACCTTTTGGTTGGGAGGGACGCGATCGCCATACTTCGCCTTGTCCTTGCCGCGCAGGATGCCGAGCGTCATCTCACCTCTCTCGAGTTCGTGAATCTATTCTCAAGAGAATGATACGCGGGCTACGGGAGGGCAGGCAAGGAAGGTTTACCCAGGTGTTTCAGGCGGGTGCGTGCGCGTCCTCCGTTAGGCGCCGGAAGGCGGCCTGTATCAGTGAATCGCCGCCTACGCCGTCGTGTGGGAAGGTCGCGACGCCCGCCTGCCAGCGGCCCGTGGTCTGCATCTGGACCTGCATGTCACCCTTGATGCGAAACGCAACGGTCGTTGCCGGCTGCTGCTCCGCGTCGAACAAGATCGCCACGAAGCGCTCCTCATCGATCCGCGCGAAGACATCGTATGAACGAAGTGCGCCGGAGATGATTTCGGCAGCCTTGGTAACGAGTTCGTCCGAGATCGCTTCTCCCGGAAGGCCGCGCAGCCGCCAGCAGATGAGCGAGAAGACGCCGTCGGTTCGGGACGCCCGCGCCAGTTCGTCCTTCAGGCGCCGCTCCAAGTACCAGAGATGGTACATTCCAAGCTCATCGAGCAAGGACGCATCACCTACAGGGCCCGCGGTCTCTTTAAGGCGAGGTTTTGCCTTAGGCTTTAGCCCGAACACCATTACGAGTCTCCTGATTGAAGTATCAACAAGCGGCCGACAGCTCCGTATAGGGGTTTCACTGAGTCGGGAGCGTTAGTTGTCGTCGTTCGGTGCCCGCTTGGAGACTTGAAAGCTACGCCGCTCGCCACGGGTTATTGGATCATCACTTCCATTGGGTATCAGGGAGGGCCCTCATTTAAGGGCGGCTCTGGTACAATCGGGCGGAATCCCATGCGATACGTTCCTTATGGCCCCGAACTCGAAGGCGTTCCCAATGTCATCGTCGATGGCCTTGCGAACGCTGCGACGGTCCTCGCGCTCAGCCATTGGCCTCGCTCGGCGACGCCCGAAGCGCTGAAGGCGGACACCAGCGCTGAGATCGTCTTCAACTACCTGCGTTCCCCTGCTGCCGACACGCTCAGGGCCAACGCCGAAGCCGTCTCCAACAACCACTTCGATATCGATGGTCTGATGGGGCTCTGGGCGATGCTCAATCCTGAGGAGGCGCTTGAGCATGTTGAGTTGGTCATCGCGATCGCGGAGTGCGGCGACTTCGAGCGCTGGTCCGGCGAACACGCGGCGAAAGCCGTCTGCGCGCTCCACGGCCTGGAGAACATGGAGTCGTCGCCGTTATTTGAGATGCTCGCCGCGATCGACGACCCGGGGGAGCGAATGGCGTACTTGTACAACGAGATGTTTCCGTTCGTGCCGGTGCTGCTGCGTGACATCGATTCGTTGGAGGAGTTCTGGCGCGACGAATACGAACGCATCATCGCCGGACGGCGCCTGTTCGATGCGGGGAATGCCGGACTGAAGGAGATGCCGGAGCTGGACATGGCTGTCTTCACGCTGCCTGAGGACGTGCATCCGATTGCCGTCAACGAACGGACGCAGTGCTCGCGCGTGGCGTTGGTGAATGAGGAGTTTCGCTACGTAGTGAAGTATCGTTATGAGTCCTGGGTCGAGTACCAGAGCCGCGAGTTCCCGCCTCGCATCGACCTCGACCCGTTTGCTGACTTTCTGCAGACGTTCGAAGGCAACCCCGGCTATTGGAAGGCGGATGATGTCTCGAGCATCGTGCCGTTACTCCGGTTGCAGGACGAAGAAGAGGACATCGCGGCGAGTTCCATCACACCCGGCCTGTTCGTGAATCTGCTGGCGCAGTTCCTGCGCGACAACGCGGAGAACGAGGAGCTGCTCTGGTCGCCCGCCACCGCGGACATGGGGACGTAGGCGATCGAGTGGCTGCGGAGTGCATCTTCTGTCAGATCGTGGCCGGCGAGGCTGAGGCCAGCTTCGCATACGAAGACGACGCCACAATGGCATTCGTGGACCTCCGGCAGTTTCATGCCGGTCACACGTTGGTCGTCCCCAGACGCCACATCCGCGACATCTATGGACTAGACGAGAAGACAGGCAGCGCGCTGATGGCGGCGATCTCGCGAGTTGCGGAAGGGGTACGCGAAGCGTTCCAGCCTGACGGCATCAACATCTGGCAGTCGAACGGCGCACCGTGGCAGGAGGTCTTCCACCTGCACTTCCACGTGCTGCCCCGTTGGCGGGAGGATGGACTGCTGCGCTTCACGCCGCCATCGCGCAATCAGCCGACGCGCCCGGAACTGGACGACCAGGCCGCGAAGATCCGTGCCGCGCTTGCGGGCTAGCCGCCGGCGAAGCGGTTGATGTCGATCACGGCGCGCTCGTGGATGCCCTCGCCGATCTTGACGCCGTCCTCGTTCGTGCACGCGACGTCAAACGTGTATTTGCGGCCATCGACCTTCTTCAGCGTGGCGTTCGCGGTCACCTTCTTGCCTACCGGCGTTGGCGCCAGGTGATAGACGTCGACGTGGTAGCCGACCGACTGCTCACCAGCCTCGATGTACTCGCTCATCAGCCGGAGGCATGTGCCCTCGATGAGCTGGATCATGGCCGGCGTGGAGAACATGGAGGGAGCATCCGGCCCCAGGTGCGTGATGCCCATCTCCGGGGTCGTGGTAATCGTCATCTCCGAGCTGACGCCGGGCTCCAGACCGTCTTTCATCGCTACCTCGCTTCGTGTCTGCGTAGATTCGGTCGTCGTTTCGACTACGGCATCGTAGCACACGGCCGACCTGCCGGTCGGATTGTAGAACCTTCGGTTCTACGGCTGACCTGCGGGCGGGTAATCCTGTGGGTTACCTTTGCAGAAGGCCTGACTTTCAGTCAGGGCTGACCTGCGATTAGCTTCGCTCCGTGAAGCTGACGCTACGGCGATGGGCGGCCTGGCAGACCAACCGGAGACGGTATTGACATCCCTGTTGCAGATACCTAGAATTAGTAATCCCCACATAGCACAAGGATCGGTTCTCGACCGGGTGGTCGCGCACGGCAGATTCCTGCCGTACGTAGGTGTGACCAGTAATCATAGGGGAGCAGCCTATGAGCAACTTCCTCCAGTAACCACACACGGGGCGGCATCTGCGAAGACGTACGCGCGTCAACCGAGGCCCGCCATACATCAGCCTGAGGAGGCAAACTGTGAACATAAAAACACTAACAAAGTGGGGCCTGCTGGCCCTCATCGCCGTCGCCGTCATGCTGGCTTGGGGCCACGCAACCTGACCGACCGCGGAGGTCTTGCCACTGCCACTGCCACCGCCGCCAGCGCCGAACGACCTGTTCGACGACGCGACGATCATCCCGTTCAAGCCCTTCTTCGACAGGATCGACACCAGCGCCGCGACCGGGGGCGGGAACGAGCCATTAGTGGGGAAGACCAACGGCTGCACCGGTGACGTAACAATTCATGTAGGCAAGACGGTGTGGTACGAATACACGCCGAAGCTGAACCAACAGATACGCATCGACACCTTCGGCAGCAGCTACAACACGATTGTCTTCGTCTACACGGGGGATAAGGGCAGCCTTAGCCTGCTCGCGTGCAACGACGACAAGACCGATGGCTCGCACTCCCTAAGCAAGCTCAACGTGAACAAAGGCGAGACCTACTACATCATGGTCGGCGCGTTTTTCAATGATGGCGGCGAACTCGTCTTCCAGCTCGCGCCCACCAGGCCCTCCTTCAGCTTGCTGCTCGACGGTGTGGACGCGGAGGACTGCAACACGTTGCTCCAGGAGAAGAAGTGCCGCGTTGCCCCGGGCAACAAGTTCACGGTGAGCGTCATCCTGGACGGCATCGGCAACCTGCCGGATACCAATAACAACGGCGTGAACGGCTACACAACGATCAACGCTCGGCTCGACTACTCATGGAATCTGGTCCTCCAGGGCTCAGTGGACGTGGCACCAGGATGCTTCGCGCCCGGCATAGCTGAGCTGAACTTCTCAGTGAAATACCAGTGCTTTGCAAACGGCGGGGAGAGCGAAGCCACCACCCCCGTGCTGGAGGCCACCTTCAGATGCCCCGACTTTAAGAGCAAGGAGACCATCACTCTCGTCCACGGGCAAATCGGTGACTCGATTATCGGGATCAGTGGCACCTACTTAAAGGACGACGGCTCCACAACCGCAGGCCCGGCCCATTTCGAGTTTGGCCCAGCGGAGACCATCGTCATCAACTGCGACAACTACTACCCCTGGGACGTTCACGGCCCCAACCAGTCCACAGACCTAGACGGCATCGTGGACCTGCCCAACGACATCCTGGGCGTGATCCAGCACTTCTGTCCACTTCCGACACAGCCGTGCTCAAAGGCCAATTTGGGAAATTAGCGGCCATCGCACCAAAGACGCAGAGAGGCGGGCGGCAAGCTGACCCGCAGGTCAGCCGCCCGCCCTCTCTCTTACTGGTGTTGGTGAGTGGCGCCCTCACCCCCGGCCCCTCTCCCAGAAGGAGAGGGGAGCTACGCAGCGGGAAATGTGCGCTGGGTCGTCTATTGGCGCCGGCTGTTCCGGATAACGGGCAGGTCTAGCTCATCATGTCGCTGAGCGCGCTGACGTAGGGAGGGCGCGCGATGCCCCGCTCCGTGATGATCGCGGCGATTAGTTCGTGCGGCGTGACGTCGAACGCCGGGTTCGCGACGTCCACCTCCGGCGGCGCGATGCGTCTCCCGCCGGGCGTTGTCACCTCTTCGGCCGCTCGCTCCTCGATCACGATGCTGTCGCCGTCCGAGATCGACATGTCGATTGTGCTCGTTGGCGCCGCAACGTAGAACGGGACGCCATGCTCGCGCGCCAGCACCGCCACGTTGTACGTACCGATCTTGTTCACGGTGTCTCCGTTCGCGGCGATGCGGTCCGCACCGACGACCACGAGGTCGGTCTTGCCCTGGCGCAGCAGCGAACCGACGGCGCTATCGACGATCAGCGTGCATTCGATCCCATCCCGCAGCAGCTCCCAGGCGGTCAGGCGCGCTCCCTGGGATAAGGGACGGGTCTCTGTCGCTATCACCTTCACGTGCTTGCCGGCCTCGGCTGCGGCGCGCACGATGCCGAGCGCCGTGCCGTAACCGGCCGTCGCCAGCGCCCCGGCGTTGCAGTGCGTGAGGAACGTGGCGCGCTCCGGCACCAGCTCCAGCGCGTGTTGCCCCAGCGCTCTGTTCCCTTCGATGTCCTCCCGCTGGATCGCGTTCGCTGCCCGGAGGACGCTCGTCCGCGCCGATTCGATATCGCTCGCGTCTTCCGCCGCCGCCAGCGTGCGCTTGATTGCCCAGGAGAGGTTGGCGCCCGTGGGCCGCGTGGCGATCAACTCCTCCGCGGCCGCGTGCAGCTCCC
>JADFRJ010000089.1 GCA_022561355.1 Chloroflexota bacterium
TCGTCCGGCCCGGCATGCGCGCCAACCACACGCTCAACACGTGGTTGCTGGAGCGTGAGGGCGGCCTAACGTACGCGGGTGGGACGCCGGGCGCCGACTACCAGGTCCAGGTCAATCTCCAGATCATCAGCGGCCTCGTAGACTTCCAGCTCAATCCTCAGGCGGCCATCAACGCTCCCAAGTGGGTCCTCACCGGCCCCGGCGATCTAGCGCTCGAAGCCCGCTTCCCTGACGCCACGTTCCAGGAGCTGGAGCGGCGCGGCCACACTGTTGTGCGCGGCGCCGACTGGGAGACAACGCTCTGCCGTGCACAGCTGGTCGGACGCCACGCGGACGGCACGCTCGTCGCCGCTTCGGACGCGCGCGCTGAGGGTACGGCGCTTTCGTTCTAACCGGTGCTGGGAAGAACCCCGATCAACGTGCTAGACTAGGACGCCCGCGAGGCGGGCGTGCACCCGCCAGGTTGCTTAGCAGCCGGGCGGACATCTTTTCTGATTCGATATTGAGGGAGGCGAGAGACAGATGGAGCGGCTGGATGGACAGGTAGCGATCGTCACAGGAGCGTCGCGGGGTATTGGGCGCGCCGTCGCCAAGGAACTCGCGGACTACGGCGCCTCGGTCGTCGTCAACTACAACCAGAGTAAGGACCAGGCAGATGCGCTCGTCAAGCAGATCACAGCCGATGGCTCACAAGCGATCGCCGTGCGCGCCGACGTAGGTCAGCCCGACGACGCGAAGGCGCTGATCGAAACGGCCATCAAGGAGTACGAGCGGATCGATATTCTCGTCAACAACGCCGGCGTCAACCGCGACAAGACCCTGCGCCGCATGGCCTCTGAGGAGTGGGATGAGGTCATCCGGACCGACCTCAACAGCGCATTCTACTGCTCATCTGCCGCCATCCCACACATGATCGAGGCCAAATACGGGCGCATCATCAACATGTCCAGCATCATCGGCCAGATGGGCAACGTCGGCCAGTCCAACTACGCCGCCGCCAAGGCGGGATTGATCGCCTTCACCAAGTCCGCCGCCCAGGAACTGGCCCGCTACAACATCACGGTCAACGCCATGTGCCCCGGCTTCATAGAAACCGACATGGTGCTGGCCCTCAGCGACGAAGTAAAGGAATCGCTCATCGCAAAGATTCCGCTTGGCCGCTTCGGAAAGCCGGAAGAAGTCGCGACGTTCATTCGCTATCTCGTCACCGAGGGCCAATGGATCACCGGCCAGCAACTCAACCCCAACGGCGGGATGTACATGTACTAGCAGCTGACCCGTCATGGTCAGCCGGAGGAACGCACTTGTCCGACCTCAATATCCCAGCATCGAACGAAGTCACCGCCGAGTGGCTCACCAGCGCCCTGCGCAGCGGCGGGACGATCAAAGACGCCAGCGTCACGTCGTTCGAGTTCGAAGGCGATATCGCGGCCGGCGTTGGTTTCATGGGCCTGCTCGCCAAGATCACGCCTACGTACGACCAGGCGGAGGAGGGCGCTCCGGCTTCGATCATCGCCAAGTTCCCTGCTGCGGCCCCCGATAACCGCGAGATCGCCGAGGTCTTCCGCTTCTACGAGATCGAAACGCGCTTCTACCAACAGATCGCGGTCGAAGTCGAACTCAACACCCCCAAGCTGTACTACGGCGACATCGACCTCAAATCGGGCGACTTCATCCTCTTGCTCCAAGACCTCGCGCCCGCCCAAGTCGCCGACCAGATCGCCGGCCTCACCGCCGAACAGTCGGAGCTGGCGATCCGCGAGCTGGCGGAGTTCCAGGCTGCGTGGTGGGAACATCCGCGCCTTCAGGAACTCGACTGGATGTGGGCGATGAACCACCCCGTCCGCGCAGGCGCTTCTCAGCAGTCCTACCAGCGAGCTTGGGGTCCCTTCGTCGAGAGCTTCGGGGCCAGCATATCGCCGGAGATCCTGGATATCGGCGAGCGGTTTGGCCAGCAGATCACCGCCATCCTGGACCGGATGGCCAAGCCGCCACTGACGATCAGCCACGGCGACTACCGGCCCGACAACCTCTTCTTCGCCACGTCTGACGGCGGCGCGCCGCTGACCGTTATCGACTGGCAGATCATGAGCATCGGCCGTGGCACGTTCGATTTCGCCTACTTCATGGACGGCTCCCTGCCGCCTGCCGACCGCAAGGCGCGCGAAGGGGACCTCCTGAAGATGTACCACGGCATCCTCGTCGAACGCGGCGTCAAGAACTACAGCTACGACGAGTGCTGGGAGGACTACCGCATCTCCTCACTCTTCTGCTGGCTCTACACCGTGATCGCTCTCGGTACGCTCGATGTCGCCAACGAGCGCGGCCTCGCGCTCTTCACGGCGAACATCGAGCGCAACAGCGCCGCGCTCCTCGACTTGAACGCCAGCGAACTGCTCCCGTCGTAGACCTCCGCGAATGACGCTCCACCAAGTCGACACCGAGTACCAGTTCGACCACGTCATGACTGGCGAGATCCTGCCGGACCTGGATTTCCTCTGGAACCGCATGACGGACGCCACCGTCGAGACCGTCGCGGGGCTACGCAAAGGCCGCGTGCTCGATGTCGGCTCCGGCGCGTCCAAGGAGCTGGTGCGGCTCGCGAGCATGGGATGGGAAGCGTGGGCTGTCGACCCCTCAGCGCACATGCTCGGCATGTCGCAGATGACGGGCGACGACGCGCGAGCCTCGATCAAACTCGTCCGCGCCATCGGCGAGCGCCTGCCGTTCGCGGACGGCTCGCTCGACGTCGTCTACTGCCAGGCCGCCCTCGACCACTTCGCCGACCGCCACGCCTTTATGAGCGAGGCGGCTCGCATCGTCAAGCCCACGGGGCGCGTGGTCATCTCGCTCAACAACTTCGAAGGTCTCGCCTGCAAATTGGGTCGCAGGCTCCACCCGCTGGCGAAGGCGACCCGGCTGCATCATTGCGCCGACTGGCCCTGCTGGAACATCCCGCCCGACCACACGTTCAAGGGCGACTGGCCGCTCGTGAAAACGCTGGGAGGCGACAATCTCGTGCTGGAGGAGGCCTATGGGGTGTCGCTGCTCTGCATGCTCTACGGCTGGGGCCACCTGCTTCGCCTGCTCCCCCAGGGCATCGCCACGCGCCTCCTCCACACCGCCGACCGCATCGCCCACAGCAGGCCGGCGCTCAGCGACGTGATCGTGTCGGTCTGGCGTCCCGTGTCTCAGCCAGAGATCGCGGCTTCGTAGTTCCGCCGTAGCGCTTCGGCCTGTTTGCCTCGTACCCGCGCAAACATGCCCTCAGCCTCCGCTAGCAGCACGCCAGCGGCCGTCCGTAATTCCGACTGCAACAGGATGAACCGGCCTCTGTCTCGCGTCACCCAACCCGAAACAGCCAGCGGCTCGCCCAACGGCACGCTGTCGCGGAACCGCACCGTGAGCTTCGCCGTCATCGCCCAGATGCCCTGGCCGTAGACGGCCCATCCCATCGCTTCGTCCAGCATCGTCGCGACCGCTCCGCCGTGCGCCTGGCCCGGGAAGCCCTGTAGGTAGTCGGGGATCGCAAACTCTGCCGTCGCCCGGTCTCCTTCGACGCTGAAGTGCATGTGCAGGCCACGTGGGTTCTCTTCGCCGCACGCGAAGCAGAGCTTGGCTGCGACCGGCCGCTCGTCAGCCACCAGCAGCTACCTGCGCCGTGCCGCTGATCAACACCTCGCCGTCCTGGTTCCTGCATTCGACGGCATATCTATATGCCGCGCCGTCAGCGCTCTCCTGGGGAGTGGCGCTAGCCGTCAGTGCCTTTGCACTGGCCGTCAGTGCCTTCGCACTGGCCGTTACCGTGTCTGCCGTCCTGGCCGGCGCCCTGAACCGGACCTTCAGTTTGCCATTCGTCAGCCACGCCTCTCCCAGCGACGCGGCCATCATCTCTGAGATCGTCGCCAGCACCAACATCCCGTGCGCGATCGTCCCGCCTAAGGGCGACGCCGCGGCGAACGCCTCGTCGACATGGATCGGGTTGTGGTCATCGGACGCATCGGCGTACTCGTTCACCTGCTGCTGACTGAGTTGCTTGGTTACGGGCGCAACCGCTGGCGCAGTCACGCCTGGCGCTCCTGCTCCTGCCGCATCACCACGGTCGTGCGGCCCGTCAGGGCGGGTTCGGTCCCATCGTTCGCGGTCACGTCGAACTGTAGCACCGCGATGATCAGGCCGCCGCGCTCAGAGCGCTGTGCGATTCTGCCGGACAGTGTGAGCCTCGCCGATCTCGGCACGCCGGCCCGCATCTCGATCTCCTGGCCGGTGTGCAGGCTGCCGGGAGGCAGCTCTACCTCGTCCAACAGCGCGCCGAGCGCTCTCGCCGCGACGGCCAACGGCGGCGCGAGTCCGGTCTCATCGTAGACCGTGTTGCTGTCCCGGGTCGCGGAAGCGTAAGCATTGAGGTATTCGCGCGTCAGGTCGAACGGCGGTGGGGAGAACTCGTGGCCCTTCGGCAGGTCGGAGAGGAGGGTTCGTGAAGGTGCTGCCATCGGTACTGCTTGACGAGCTGCGAAACTGCGCCGCTGCAGAGCTGCGCCGCTGTAGCGCTGCGCCTAGGCGACGGGCGCTTCCATGTACTTGTAGCCCCACGCTTCGATCCCGGAGAGCGCTTCGGCCAGCTCACGGCCCTTTGCTGTCAGGTCGTACTCTACCCACGGCGGCATCGTCTCGATGATGATGCGGTTAACGATCTCCAGCTCCTCTAAGTTCCTCAGTCGGTCGCGCAACGTCCGCGAATTGCAGCCGCCGATGGCCGTCGCCAGTTCGTTGAACCGGCGTTTCCCTGAGTGCAGCTCGTAGACGATATGGGGTACCCACTTCTGCCCTAGCAGCGCCAATGTAGCGCGCACCGGACAGAAAACGTCCTCAGCCGTGAAAGCGAGCCTGTGATCAATCGTCATGGCTAGGTGGCCACAGCATACTGAACCACACGAGGCGAGACAAGATGCCGTTCAGCCTACGTTAGCGCTTATCTTAGGCTGCTCTGGCCGCTTGGCTTCAAGGTTAGCTACGCCCATCCGCCAAAAAGGCAGCACTTCCGCAACACTTTCGGGTGATCAGTGTCACCTACGATCCGAACGGCGGTTCGCTACCCTGAGTTCAGCATGCAGATCACCAAACGATTGACGTTCACGACCCTAGTCGCTCTCGCCGTCATTGCCATCGCCTGCGGCAGCACGAGCGGGTCGGAATCCGTTACCGGTGCGCCGGCCAACGATGACCCACCGGACGATCCGTCCGACCAGCTCGACCCGCGCGTGCTGAACTCCGATTGGAGGACCGACTTCTCGATCCACTCCGTGCCGCTCGGCGACTTCCTCTCCGGCGGCCCGCGTAAGGACGGCATCCGTTCACTGGAGAACCCGCCGTTCATCAGCATTGAGGAAGGCAACGAGTCCTTCGTCGATAACGAACCCGTCATCGCGATCGAGATCAATGGCGATGCCCGCGCCTACCCGCTCGGCATCCTGACCCAGCACGAGATCGCGAACGACGTCATCGGCGGCGTCCCCGTGGCCGTCACATTCTGCCCGCTCTGCAACTCCGCTATCGTCTTCGCACGGGAGCTAGACGGCGTCGTCTACGAATTCGGCGTGTCGGGCGTCCTCCGCAACAGCGACCTCGTGATGTTCGACCGCCAGACCGAGAGCTGGTGGCAGCAGTTCACGGGCGAGGCAATCGTTGGTGAGTTGACCGGATCGCTCCTGGACATTGTGGCCTCATCGACGGTCTCCTGGGCCGATTTCAAGGAGACGTTCCCGGACGGCCAGGTGATGTCGACGGAGACCGGATTCGGCAGGATCTACGGCTTCAACCCCTACATCGGCTACGACAGCAACGAATCTCCCTTCCTCTTCCGGGGCGAGCCCGACACGCGCCTCTCCCCGATCGAGCGGGTCTCAGCCGTCGACCTCAACGGCGACGCGGTCGCATACCCGTTCTCTCTCCTCGAAGAAGAGCGCGTCATCCACGACACAGTAGGCGGCGAGGAGATCGTCGTCTTCTTCCAGTTCGGTACCGCGTCGGCGCTCGACGCCGGCCAGATCAGCGACGGGCGCGATGTGGGCGCGGTCGGCGTCTTCCGGCCCGTCGCCAACGGTCAGACGCTCACCTTCAGCCCGGACGGCGACGACATCATCGACGATCAGACCGGCAGCCGCTGGAACATTCTCGGCCGCGCCATGGACGGAGAGCTAGCGGGCGCTCAGCTCGAGTTAGTCGTCCACGCCGACCACTTCTGGTTCGCCTGGGCGGCGTTCAAGCCCGACACGCGCATCCACGGCAGGTAGCAGCCTCGCAGCTGCCGCGGCCGGCAGCCTTTCTCCCACCACCGCTCAGCCATAGAATGCAGCGTGCGTCTGCATCTCATCCGCCATGGCGAGACCACGTCGAACGCCGAGGGACGCGTTCAGGGCCACCTCGACGTGCCCCTCAGCGATCGCGGCCTGCGTGAGGCCGCGCAGCTCGCGGAGCGGCTCGCTAAGATGCCGATCGAGGCCCTCTACGCCAGCACCCTCCAGCGCGCCCTCCGCACCGCCCAGATCATCGCCCAGCGCATCGAGATCGATCTCCAGGAGCGTGACTTCCTCATGGAGCGCGACGTTGGCGCGCTCTCGGGCCTCACGCGCGGCGACATCGCGAAGCAGTACCCGGAATGGCGGAAGCAACGCCTGATCCCGAATGCGCAGCGAGTCGTGCCCGGCTACGAGAACGACGACGCCTTCTACAAACGCGTGATCCCCAACATCCAGGCGCTCATCTCAGACCATCCCCACCAGGAGATCGCGGTCGTCACACACGGCGGCGTCATCGGCGCGTTCTGCCGCCACGTCATGGGCATCACGGTCCGCGGGTCCGTCGAACTCTCGAACGCTTCCATCTCGACCTACGAAGTGCGCGACGGCCAGGAGCATGGCCAGATGCTTTCGCTCAACGATACGTGCCACCTCGACGAATGAAGCCGGCCGTGCGGGGCATCACCCATATCTTCCTCGACGATGGCGGCGTGCTCAACGACAACGACCGTCGCGGAGCGGAGTGGCGGCGGCTGATCGGTGAGTTCCTCTCGCCCCGTCTCGGCGGCGAGCCGCTGCAATGGGGAGAGGCCAACCGTGTCGTCTTCGAGGACCAGTGGGAGCGCTTTCAAGCTTGGAGCAGGCTCCATTCCCTGGACGAAAACTACATCGACTTCTTCAGCGACAGCGTCGAGTCGGTGCGCTGGCTTCGCGAGATGTGCGAGCACGTTGGAGTGCCGGCGCCTGACGGCGCCGCGGAACTGGCGGCCGCGACCGCGCGATACGTGCAGGAGCGCGTTCGATCTGGATACGAAGACGCCGCCCCCGGCGTTCGCGCCCTGTTCGAAGCGGGATACACCCTCGCGACCGCTTCCGGCGGGACCTCGGAAGAGCTCGAGCGCTACCTAGACGCGCTCGGCATCCGCGATTGCTTCGCCGGCCGCCTCTACGGCCCCGACCTGGTGCGTGCGCACAAGGCGGGTCCCACCTACTACGAACGTATCCTGGCGGACAGCGGCTTTCCGTCCGCCAGCACGCTGGTCGTCGATGACAATGCGCAGGCCATCGGCTGGGCCGCTCAGGCCGGCATGCGGACGGTTCACATGTGCCGCCGAGGCGAACCGGCCACGGCGGAACCCGCCGCGGCTGCCGGCCACGCCGTCGGTAATCTGCTGGAGCTCGTCGACCTGCTGAACGGGAGCTAAGACTTCCCTAGCAATCGCTCTCGCGTCACCAGCACGCCGTCCTCCAGCAGCTGCGCGATCTCTTCGTCTGGCACCCCCAGCTCGCGCAGCACGTCCGGCCCGTCCGCTCCCAGCGCCGGTGGTGGCGTTGGCGTCGCCGGCGGCGTCTCGCTCATGCGCACCGGCGAAGCGGGCATGCGCAGCCGCCCAACCACGGGGTGCTCCAACTCCAGCATCAGGCCGTTCGCCCGCACATGTTCGTCGTCGTACATCTCCTCCGGGAACTTCACACGGCCGCAGGGGACGTCGGCCCCTTCCAGCAGCGCGAGTAGCTCTGCCGTCGTCCGTTCGCGGAACGCCCGCTCGAACGGCTCCGCGGCCTTCCTGTGGGCGACCCGCACCTCTTCGGAGAACCAATCGTAGGACATGCCATCAACGCTCGGGTCTTCCACGCCCAACGCGTCGCGCAAGTTCCGGCGTAGCTTATTGTTGAGGCACGCGACGGCGACCAACCCGTCCTTCGTCTCGTACACGCGGTAGTAGTTGTTGCGTCCCCGTCCGGGTATGTACTTCGTCTTCAGCTTCAGCGCCTCTTCGAACGTGATGCCGCCCGTCTTCGCCTGCTCCAGCTCCCGCAGGAATCCCTCCCGCACCGCCTCGTCCTTCTCGTCGACCGACAGCAGCGGCCGGTACTGCGCCGCCAGCCCCGAGGCGAACAGGCTCGTCTCGATCAGTTGGCCCTTGCCGGTCGCTGCCCGCGCATAGAGCGCGTTCACGATCCCGAACGCCATGAACATGCCCGTGGTCAGGTCGGCGATGGCCGTGGTCGCGATGAACTGCGGCACGCCGCGCTCCAGCTTGTTCTCGTAGAGGATCATGCCGGTCGCCGCCTGCGACAGGATGTCGAAGCCCGGCCTGCCGCTGTACGGCCCGCTCGGCCCGAACGCGCTGTTCTCGCAGTAGATCAGGCCCGCGTTGTGCTCGGACAGCGACTCGTAGTCCAGCCCCAACCGCTTCGCCACGCCGGGCCGGTAGTTCGCGACGACCACGTCC
>JADFRJ010000090.1 GCA_022561355.1 Chloroflexota bacterium
GTACGCGCGCAGACGGCGGCCTTCGTGGAAGTCGAGAACGTCTGGGTTAATGAGGCCAACGAGGTCGATCACCTCACGCTCCGAGAAGTAGCCCATCGCGCCGATGTCGTGCGTGGCGATCGTCTCGCCCGGCGACGAGATCGCGCGCAGCTCCTCCGCGATGGCGATCTGGCGGCCGACGTTGAGGTCGATCTCGAACGCGTAGTGGTTGCGGAAGCTCTCGGCCTGGAACACCACCGCGGCCAGCAGCACGAAGCCGATCGCGCCAGCGAACGCGACGTCCCAGGGCCGCCAAGAACGCCCGCGCAGCAGCGAAGCCAAGCCGCCGCCCGCAAAGACGGCGAGCGCCGGCAGGAAGATGTGCTGGTATCGGTACCAGTAGTGCCCCAAGCCGCCTGGGAAGAGCATGTAGTACAGCACGATGAAGCCGACCCAGAAGATGGCGAAGAGGAGCGCTTCGCGACGCCGTACGCCAAACGCCGCCAGCGCCAACCACGGCAGCAGCGGGGCGGCGAAGTTCCCAACGGCGGCCTGCGCCATGTTGTAGCGCCCGTTGAGCGACACCTCAAATTCGCGGAAGAAGTAGAGCTTCGCCGTCGCCGTGCCGGGCGTGAGCGCGTCCGTCGTGACCCAGTAGAAGATCGCCAGCCCGCCAAGAACCAGCACGCTCGGCACGGCCAGCGCCGCCAGCCGGCGCGCCGCATCCGGCGACACGAGCGCCTCCCCGCGTTCCGGGTCGGCGGCGTAGTACGCCACCATCGCTGCCAGGAGCAGCGCGCCTTCTGGCCGCGTCACAACAGCGAGCGCGGCGAGCGCGCCCGCGACAAGGTACGCCCGCTCGCCGGACGCACGAAGCGCGCGGAAGAAGGCCGCGGCGGCCAGCGTGCTCAGGAGCAGGAACAGCGTCGTTTCCATGCCGTTCAGCGCATCCAATGCCAGGTAGCCAATCGCCCCGACTGAGACAGCCGCTATCGACGCGGCCAAGCGGTCGCGGAAGACCGTCCAGCCCAGCCAGTAGACGGCGGGCACCAGCGCAACATGCAGCAGCAGCCCCAGCCCGACGCTCGTGCGCACCGGGTCGACACCCAGCTTGATCGGCACCGCCAGCAGCAGCACATGCAGCAGGCTCGTCGCGCCTCCCGACGCGGTCTCGCCGTCGAACGTCAGGAAGCCGTGATCGGCCAGATTCCGCGCGAAGTGGAGGCTGATGTAGCTGTCGTCGAACGGCAGCGCCAGTTCAGACGCTGAGTACAGATAGATGAGCGCCACCGCCAACGCGAACGCGGCGATGGGCGCCACTTCCCAGTGACGCGCCAGCCCCCGCGCCCACTGCGCCGGAAGCACGAACTGCGTTGCGCCAGCCACTAGTCCCCGGAGTCCTTCGCTAGTAGCCGCTGGTCCTCTTCCCGCCAGGCCGCTTCATTGAGCAGCATCAGGCCGCCAGCGATCAGCGAGTGGCCGCCCAGCAGCACCGGGATCGGCGCGTCGTTGGCCGCCTGCGTGAACTCCTTCAGAAACGCGTCCTCGATCTCGTCAGGCCGGCCGAGGTCCGACCAGAAGCGATCGGCGCGCGAGGCAGCAACGCCCAGATGCGAGAGCATCGGGCGCGTGTCGATACAGGCCGCGTCCGCCAACTCGCCCAGCTCCGCGAAGAAGCGCTGGCAGCCGACTTCGCGAAGATGGAACGCCAGCAGAGAACGCGCCTTCCCGGAGATGTCCCGGCCGGCGGCCCGCATCCCCCGCTCTTCTGAGTAGACGCGAAGCCGGCATGCGGTCTCCGATTCCAGGTAGGGCCAGACCTGGCTCCCCACCCGGCCCGCCAAGAGCAGCTCGGCCTCTGCATCCACCAGGCATCGCGACAGCCGCCGGTACGGCTCGACGTCGACGTCGAACGCGTCGACGAACTTCGCGAGCTTCGGGCCGCCGCCACCCGTGACCTTGAGGATCGCCAGATCGGCAGGCGAATCGATGTTGAACTGCGTCTCCGGGCTGCGCGGCAACGGCCTGCTCTCCAGTCCCGCCTGGCCGTGCAATAGGCGGGGCAGGTAGTTGTCGCTCCGCGCGGCATCGACCTGTTCGATTGCCGAGCCCGGGGTGAACGCCACCATATCGGCGGAGAAGTAGTTATTGGAGATGACGATGTTCTGCTCCCGCCGCAGGTGGTTGGCGATGGCGGCAAGGTCCGTGCCGCTCATGAGCGGCACGCCGCCCGCCCCCACGTAGACTGGCCGCTCGATCTTCTCCGCGCGGATCAGCGAAGCGAGCCGGTTCCCAAACTGAAACGGCTCGCTGTCCCGATCGACCGTGACGCCAACGGGGACACGCGCTGAGACCGCGTCGTTGCCGGTGACCAGGATGGCCCGCTCGAACGCATCGGTCGCGATCGCCGCATCGAGCAAGTCGAGCGCGGACTCCGTCAGCGCGTCCGCGAGCTGGTTTTCGATAGGGGCGCCTCCCATGCCGCCGAGAAACACGATCAGCACAGGGGCTTCAGACAAGAGACGACTCGGGGGCTGGCTAGTTCGCGCGCGCGGGCGCGCGAACCGTGGTCCTCTTCACACGCACGTGATCGATCGTGTTCAACACGGCCTCTCTCGCGCACAGTTGGGTGCCAGGAGTCAGGCAAGCCGCCGCGCCCGCCGCCGTTCCCCAGCGCAGGGCGTCCTCGATGCCACGGCCGTCGCTCAGTTGCAAGAGCATGCCCGCAAGCAGCGCATCGCCAGCGCCGACGCTGCTCACCACAGCGACCTCCGGCGGCCACGCCCACCAGACCTCGTCCTCTGTCACGGCGACAGCGCCGCGGCCTCCCGCCGTGATAACGGCTGTGCCAGCTCCGGCGGCGCGCATCTCGTGCGCCGCTTGCTCAAGCAAGGCATCGTCGCCGAGTTCGCGTCCCAAGAGCCGTTCCGCCTCGTGGTGGTTCGTCTTCACAAGATCAGGCTTGCCTCGCAGGCCAGCCGCCAGCGCCTCCGCGTCGGCGTCCAGCACTGTGCTCACACCCGCCTCTCGGCCAAGCGCGATCAGGCGCTCGTAGGCCTCTGGTTTGATCGGTGGCGGAATGCTGCCGGCAACCACGAGCCAGTCGCCGCTGGAGAGGTAGCGGCGGAGCTTCGTCTCCAGCGTGGTCATGTGGCGCGGGTCGATCTCCGGACCGCGATAGCTGAGCAACGTTGTCTCGTGAATGCTCTCGTCCACAATGGTGAGATTCGTGCGCGTCTGGCCGCGCGTGTGGACGAAATCACAGAGGATGCCTCGTTCCAAGAGGGAGTGCTCCACGAAGCGGCCGAGGCTGCCCGGAGCGAGGCCGGAAGCCATGCTCTCGCGCCCCAGCTCCTGCAGCACACGCGACACGTTGATGCCCTTGCCGCCGGGATCGATACGGCTGTTCTGGACACGGTTCGTGTCGCCGAGCGTGAGATGGTGAAGGTCGAGTGTGTGGTCGACGGCCGGATTGAGCGTGACGGTGATAATCACGGCAGCTCCGGCAGGATGAGCCCGTAGCCGCCGGCATGGCGCCGATAGAGAACGGCGACGCGCTCTTCACTTTCGTGATGGAAGACGTAGAAGCTATGCCCCAGCGCTTCGATCTGCTCCATCGCTTCGGCCACGGTCATGGGCTTCATCACGAACCGCTTGACCCGGGCAGGCCGCCCCGGCGAGACATCGGCTTGTGGCGCCGGCCTGGCCTCTTTGCCTCCACGCCGGCCATGGCTGTAGAGGCGGTCCTTCTGGCGCTGCGCCTGCCTCGTGAGCACGTGGGCGGCATGATCGATCGCCGCCTCCGGCTGTTCTGCGTGGCCGGTGGCCTGAAGATGGACACCGTGGGCGCTCACGTTGACATGCACCGTGTAGCGGCGATTCGGCTCCTTCGCCTTCTCATGCGACAGGTCGACATCGCACGTGCCGTCCTTGAGTAATGGAAGGTAGTGCTCCAGATGCCGGAACTTGGTCTGGGCTCGCTCTTCCACGTGCTCGGGAACGCTGAAGTGCTTACCTCTCACCTTGATTTCCATGATCGCCTCCGCGATCAAATTCTAGAACAGCGCGGGGCACACAGCAAACGTCTGCCCGTTCAACGGGCAGGGAGCCGGGCGGGCGGACGCCCGTCTATGCTACGGGCAGGGGCGCCTCCTGCCCAACGGGGCAGGTCGGCCCGCTACCCGGGCGGGCCGCGCCGGGACAGCGGCGCCCGGCGCCACGCCGGGCGGAACTGGCGGGGACGGCCTGCCGCGCCGAAGAGCGCGAGGCGTCCAGAGCGCCACGCGATCACTCCCGCGAGAGCGACAGCGAACCCCATGAACGTCGCGATGAAGGCGCCACCGCCCGCTGGACCGATGCCGCCGCCGGAGTCAGGCAGGCCGATGACGCCCCCGGTCGCCGTTGGGTCTGGCGCCGGCGTGCCACCTGGCGGCTGGCTCGTGCCCTGGACCTGCGACGTTGTGGTGGCCGCGGGCGTGCCAGGCGTCGATGTTGCGGAACCAGGCGTGCCGCCCGACCCTGGGGGTGGCGTTGACGTTGGCCCGCCGGGCGTCGGGGTGGGGCCGCCCGGTGTGGACGTGACGGTGGGCGTGGGCGTCGGACCGCCCGGCGTCGGTGTGGGGGTGTTCCTCACCTGGGTCGGCGTCACCGTCGCGGTCCCGAAGGGCGTCCATGTTGGCTCGGGCGTCCATGTCGGCTCAGGCGTCCACGTCGGCACCTGCGTCCACGTGGGTGTGGGCGTGTTTGTCACCGTCGGCGTGTGTGTGTCGGTCGGCGTAGGCGTCGCCGGCGTGAGCGTCCCCGTCGGCGTGTTCGTCGCCGGCGTGAGCGTCCCCGTCGGCGTGTTCGTCGGCACCGGCGTGTTCGTCGGCACCGGCGTGTCCGTCGGCACCGGCGTGTCCGTCGGCACCGGCGTGTCCGTCGGCACCGGCGTGTCCGTCGGGACCGGCGTGTCCGTCGGCACCGGCGTGTCCGTCGGCACCGGCGTGGGCGTCGCGCAGTTGATGATGATTGAGTCCGGCCCTTTGATCGGAATTAGCTTGACGTGCGTCCCCGGCGCGTGGTTCAGATAGTGACTGCCGCCGGGCTGGCCAGCCAAGAGGTTCACGAACCCCTGCGTCGAACCAACATTACAAACGAAGTGAATGTTCGCCATCCTACCTGTGTACAGCAGATCGGAATTGTTGCAGGAGAGCTCGTACCTCCCTGGTGCCGACGGCGTCTCTGCAACATTGGTGCGCGTGATGAGAAGGGGGTTGCAGCCAGGAACTTTATTCTCATCGACCCCAGCCCGGTTGACGAGCTTCACGCCCGAGTACTCAATAATAATCTTGAAGGCGCTGAAGCCGGCCGGAGGCGCAGGACTCGTCACGACGTCGATGCTAAACGCCTCGTCAGTTACTCCCACACACTTGCCCGTACAGGGACTGCCGATCGCAGACGTGTTGGGGAAGAACTGGAGCGCCATGCCAGGCCCCGTGTCGGCGTCCACCGTCGCGGGCTCCGAACTGTCGTAGACAAAGAAGAGCAGTGCGGCAGCCAGCAGAGCGACAACGATCGCGACGATCAGCGGCGAGCCGCCACGCCTCAAGGCGCGCGTACCCTCGGACGCCACACCTGGGCGCCTAGGATCGATACGAGATTCGTATCTACGTCCGTCGCGGCTCATACCGCTCTTCCCTTCCTAAGACATAACGCAGACGTCAACACCATATTACGACGAGTTACGCCTGCTAAGCTGACCAATCAGTCCTCCGTAGCAAACGTCAGGCACGAGACTGACTGCGCGCCCGCGCGGTTCAACGCGTCCGCGCAGGCGGCCAGTGTGGCGCCTGTAGTCGTGACGTCATCCACCAGCAGGATGCGATTGCCTTCGACCGCTGGGTCCTCGGAGCGGAAGGCTCCTTGCACGTTGCGCCGGCGCTGAGCGGCATCCGCGCTGCGCGCCTGCGGCGGCGTGTGCCGGACACGCTCCAGGGCCCGCGGGCGCACCGGCGCGTCCAGCTCTCGGCCGAGGTGCTTTGCCAACTCCGAGGCTTGGTTGTAGCCACGCGTCCGGTGCCGGAGAGCGGCCAGCGGCACCGGCACGATCAAGTCTGTTTCCATGTCGAATTCGAGCGCCGCCTCCGCCAGCAGGCCGGCCATCGGCTCGGCGAGGGCGGTCATGCCGCGATACTTGAGGCCGCGAACCAGCTGGCGCACGGTACCGTGGTACACGAACGCGGAGCGCAGGCTCTCGAACGGCGGTGGGGCCGCGTGGCACTCCGGGCACAACTCAGACCTGGCCTGCGGACGCCAGCAGCGGCAGCAGCGCGGCGCACCTGCCCGCGGCAACTCATCGATGCAGGCGTCGCAAAGGAAAGAGCCGCTACGCTCGCATCCTAAACACCGAGACGGGAATACGAATTCAAGGACCGCATGGCCCAGCCTCCCAACCACCCAACACCTCCCAAGTGACCAGCATCCCTGCTACCTAGGACTCTCAGCTTAGAACGGGGGCCAATCCTTTGGACAGCCGTACGGCTGCCTTTGTATACTACAGCAGATTCCGCATTCCATTAGAGGCTTCGGTAATGAAGGTCAACATCAGCCTGTTCGCCGGACTCCACGACCTCGTAGGTAAACGAGAGGTCACGATAGAACTCGCCGACGGATCCACCGTCGACCAGCTGCGCAACGAGCTAGGCGCGCTCTACCCAGTCGTCGTACCGTACCTCGCGACGCTGGTCTGCGCCGTCGCCGACGAGTACGTGCCAACGGACCATCAACTCAAGGACGGCGACGAGGTCGCGCTGATCCCGCCCGTGAGCGGCGGGAGCGACGATCTATTCCTGGTGACGGCGGAGAAGCTGGATCCGCAGCGGTTGACAGACGCCGTCCGGGCCGACGAAAGCGGCGCGGTAACGCTCTTCCATGGCGTCGCGCGCAACAACAACGAAGGCCGTGCCGTGCGCGCCCTGGAGTACGAAGCCCACGAGTCGCTTGCTGAGAAGAAGCTCCGCGAGGTCGGCGACGAAGTGCGTAAGCGGTTCGACGTCACCGGCATCGGCGTTCACCACCGCACAGGCCGGCTCGAGATCGGCGAGACGAGCCTGCTGGTCGCCGTCTCCTCCGCGCACCGGCGCGAGGCGTTCGAGGCGTGCCACTTCGCGGTCGACCGGATCAAGGAGACCGTTCCGATCTGGAAGAAAGAGATCTGGGCGGACGGTGGCGGCGATTGGGTGGCCGGCCATCCGGTGGATGCGCCGGAGAGCGCCAAGACGTAAGCGCCGGCGCGGCGTCCCGCCTTAGGCGGGGGCTCCTGTCCGCTCCTTCTGGAAACATTCGTTGCAGTAGACCGGCCGGTTGAGGCGCGGCACAAACGGCACCGTCGTCTCAATGCCACAGTCCGCACAGATGACCGTCGTTTCTTTTCTCGCGCTTTCCGAGCGTTCCGCACGGCGCTTTTCGCGGCAGGGCGCGCACCGTTGCGGTTCGTTGAGCAACCCCTTCTCTAAATAAAAGCCCTGCTCACCCGCCGTAAACAGGAAGTCATCTCCGCAGTCCTTGCATGCGATATTCTTGTCCTCAAACACCCTGTCCCTCCTTGGAACTGCCATATTCATGGAAGAACCTGCCACCAGGTCAGGCCGAACGCCACGGCGGGATTCTAAGAGACGCCCGTCCGATTGTCAAGAAATGGGCGCTTCAGTACCACGCCGCATTGTGTACAGCGCTGTGTCACGACGCCTGCGTCCGCTTGCCGGATCGCTTGGCCGCACGCCTCTTTGGCGGCGCGGCCTCTTCCTCAGGCGCCGTCTCGCCGACCACGATCTCCGACGAAAAACGTGGGTCCGTGAGCAGCCGGGCCAGCCGTTCCCAACCCGGATCGGTCACCAGCTTCGTGAGCGTGTGCGGGGTGGTGATGACGGTAGGGAGCCGCGCCAGGCAACGCGGGTTGAGCGTCTGGAATAGCTGATCGCGCACCCAGTCGCTGCGCATCCCAACCTCCAGGTCCTCCAGGATCAGGAACGGACAATCGCGCGCGGTCTTCTTGATCCGATCGAAGTCACGTTGATCATCCTCGTTGATCGTGCGCCGGAGCGAATCGAGGAAGTCGGAGATCTGAACGTAGACCGGCAGTTCGCCGGACATCCGCCGCCTGTTGGCGATCGCGGCAGCCAGGTGCGTGCGGTCGCGCGCGCGGCCACCCAGCAGCACCATCCAGCCATCCGGGTTGTCCGCGAAGTCGAGAGCGGCTCGATAGGCCTGTTCGCGCAAGGTTTGGTCGCGTGGCGATCTAAAATCGAGCAGATCGAACGACTCGAACGTCATCTCTTGGATCATGGGCAAGCCGATCATATTCATGCCCAGGTCTTCGAGCGGCCGGCGCTCCTCCAGGAGGTGGACGGTCGCGATCGGGTCGGCGTGCGGCTGCGAGAGCGATGGGTCGCCCAAGCGCGTACGCAGGCGGTCGTCGAGCTTGCGCAACGGCCTGTTCGTCGTCACGACGGTCGGCAGGCGAGCGTTGTAGCGATGGTTGATCAGTTGGTAAAGTTTCTCCTCGGCCCAGGGCGTCGCGCTCTGCGTACCCAGGTCGTCAAGGACGAGCACGGGCGCGGTGCGCACCTGCTCGAAGAGCTGGTCATAGCTCACCTCGGCGTTCGGCCGGTAGGCGGCGCGCAGGTGGTCGAGCAGGTCCGG
>JADFRJ010000284.1 GCA_022561355.1 Chloroflexota bacterium
TTGGAGCGTGCCCTGACTGATCTCCGGCTGGTAAGGCGTATAGGCGGTGAGATACTCGCCGCGGGAGATGATCGCGTCCACGGTGCTGGGGATGAAGTGCGCGTAGGCCCCGGCGCCGAGGAAGCTGGGCAGGCCCGCGGTCGATTGGCCCGCGAGTTCTTCAAGGTGTGAGAGCAGTTCCGGCTCGGAGAGCGCCTTGGGAAGATCGAACGCGGGGTCGCGGTGCTCAGCCGGGATTTCGGCGAAGAGTTCGTCAACGGATGCAACGCCGACGGAGCTGAGCAGCTCCTCGCGATCTTCTTCAGTGAGCGGGATATAAGGGTGGGCCATAGATGGCCTAGTCCGTATGCTCCTCCATCTCGCGGACGATGAGTTCGTCGTACGCCTCATTGGTGAGCATCGCGTCGAGTTCGCTCGCGTTGCTGAGGCGCACCTTGATGAGCCAGCCCTTGCCGTACGGCTCCTCGTTTACGGCCTCAGGCTCGTCGATGGCTTCCTGATTTACTTCTAACACCTCGCCGCTGACGGGCGCGTAGAGGTCGGATACCGCCTTGACGGACTCGATCTCTCCCAACTTGTCGTTCTGGGCGAGCGAGGCGCCGGCCGCAGGCAGATCGAGGTAGACGATGTCGCCGAGTTGGTCCTGCGCGTAGTCGGTGATGCCGATCGTGCCGATGTCGCCTTCGGCGCGAATCCACTCGTGCTCTTTGGTATAGCGCAGCTCTGTCGGGATGTTCATGTGGCCTTTTTTCTTCGGTAGAATGGTCTCGGGACGACGGTCGCGTTTAGGTGTTTCCCTCGCACGTCTACCTCCAACTCGGTCCCCACGTCCGCCAACCCGGTTTGTAGGTAGGCCATGCCGATGCTGATGCCGAGCATGGGCGAGAAGCCACCGCTGCTCATGCTAGCCCTTGTCTGCCCGCCGTGCAAGACGGGGCAGCCCGCGCGCATGATGCCTCGTCCCGTCGCTTTCAAGCAGGCCAACTTTCTGTCAAGTCCGGCTTCCTTGGAGGCGGTTAGCGCGGCCCGTCCAGCAAACTCGGCGCCGTCATCGAGCGTCACGGCGAAGCCGAGACCGGCCTCCCATGGCGTCGTCGTTGCGTCGATGTCGGCGCCGTAGAGTGGAAGCGCCGCCTCCAGCCGGAGCGTGTCGCGAGCGCCCAGCCCGCAAGGCGTGACGCCGGCGTCAGCCAACTGCCGTAAGAGCTTGAGAGCCGGTTCGTTCGGCAGGACGAGTTCGAAGCCATCCTCACCCGTGTAGCCGGTACGGGCGGCGAAGAGCGTTGAGCCATCATAGCTGAACTCGCCGCAACGCCGAGGCTTGATGTCGAGCACCTCCCTCGATCCGAGGACGCCCGCGAGAATATCGCGAGCGTCCGGCCCCTGGAGCGCGAGCATCACGGTTGTGGTCTGCCGATCGTCGAGAGCGGCGTCCGAGCCGAGTATGGCCTCGATGCGCTCGCGCCCAACGTCGGCGTTGGCCGCATTGTTGACGACGAGGAAGCGCTCGTCCTCCAGCCGGTAGGCGAAGAGGTCGTCGAGGATCGAGCCGTCTTCGTCGCAGAGGAGCGCGTAGTGGGCTTCGCCAGGAGCCAACCGGTCGACCTTGTAGGTCAGCACGCTACGCAGCGCGGACGCGGCGCCGGGCCCCGTGACGTAGAGGCGCCCCATGTGGGAGACGTCGAAGACGCCCGCGCGGGACCGGACGGCCTTGTGCTCGTTGATGATGCCCGAATACTGCAGGGGCATCGCCCAGCCCGCGAACGGCGCGAAACGTGCGCCGAGGTCCCGATGGAGGCCGGCGAGGGCGAGCGAACGAAGAGGTGTTGCGCTAGGCAACGACTTCCCAGTGCTTGCGTCCGTCTTCGGAGCGCGTCATGCGGCCGAGGCCCGGGAATGGTGCGTGAACGCTGATGACGAGTGCCTGCTCCTCGATCGCGCGTTCGACGATGCGCTTCTTCGTCTCCATGGAAACGAGCGGGAGCAGGTCGAACGAGGAGACCCAGGCGGTGCGCTCCAACTGGACATGGTGCTGCACAATGTCCCCGATGTAGATGGCCGTTTCGCCGCCGGACATGAGCACGATCGAGGCGTGGTCTTCAGTGTGGCCCTTGGTGGAGATCATGGTGATCTCTGATGTCACCGCCAGCTCGCCGTCTACCAGCTCCAACTGGCCGGTTTCCTCAAGTG
>JADFRJ010000091.1 GCA_022561355.1 Chloroflexota bacterium
GGACTGCCATGCACGGCGGCGATGTTCCGGTAGACGTAGACACGCAGGTCCTTATCGATGTGTTCTCAAACATGCAGGTAGGCCTGGCTGTGTGGCGGCTGGAAGACATCCATGATGAGAATACGTTCCGCCTCATCGCGAGCAATCCTGCCGCAAGACAGGTTGGACGCATGCCGCCTGGATATTTCATAGGCGCCACCTTAGCGGAAGCGCTCCCGGGCGCGATCAGGACCGGCTTGGTGGCGATCCTCGCTGAAGTTGTCCGGTCAGGCGAGGCAACAGATTTGGGAGTCGTGCGCTACGGGGACGAGCACATTCCCGAAGCCGACTACCGCGTGAGAGCGTTTCCGGTCGCCGACGACTGTGTGGGCACGATGTTTGAAGTTGTCGATGCCGAGCAGCCATCAGGAGAAGCCCGCCCAGAGACGGATTTCGGGCTGACCAAGCGGGAGACGACGGTCCTCTATTACGTCGCGGCAGGAAGAGCAGACAAGGAGATTGCCAAGGCGCTGGGTATCAGCCCCGAGACCGTGCACAAGCACGTTTCAAGCATCCTTCGGAAGATGCGCGCTAGCTCTCGTACAGAGGCGAGCGTGGTGGCAATAAAGTCTGGCCTGCTTGGTCCCTGATCCCGGCGTTCTGGTCCGCGTCTCGCGGTGTTGCTCGTGTGGCGCCGCGGTGGACGTTACTCTACCAGTTCCCTGCGTTCCGCCTACAACGTGTTCAGCAGACCCGCGCTGAACTGGAGAATGAGCGCGGCGTCGATCGCGTCCACCATTCCGTTGCCGTTCACGTCTGCCCGGTCGAAGTTGGGCAACGCTGGCAGCAACCCGGCGCCGAATTGTAAGACAAGCGCCGCATCGATGGCATCGATCTGGCCGTCGCCGTTTACGTCGCCCCGCAGCCCTGCTGGGGTAGACGTTGGCACGGGTGTATTCGTTGGTACGGGCGTGTCAGTCTCAACCGGTCCTGGGACGGCGGTATCCGTTGGTACGGGCGTGTCGGTTTCGCTGGGCGCCGGCGATGGCGG
Organism: Chloroflexota bacterium; assembly: GCA_022561355.1. Classification (GTDB taxonomy): domain Bacteria; phylum Chloroflexota; class Dehalococcoidia; order DSTF01; family RBG-16-68-14; genus SZUA-185. The sequence goes on from JADFRJ010000091.1 coordinate 1,031, forward strand.
CATCGGTAAGGTTGGGACGGGCGTTTCGGTCTCGGTCGGCAATGGTGACGGCGGCATCGGAAGCGTCGGCGGTGCGCCGCTCACGATGATCGTTCCGCGCATGGAAAGTGGGTGGATATTGCACTGATATTGGAAAACACCAGGCGTATCGAAGGTTCGTGAGAGGCTACCGCTGGTCATAGGACCTGAGTCCCACAGGCGTGTCCCTGGGTTGCCGATCACGCTTCCGCAAGAGCCGGTGCACTCGGTGGTCGTGTGAGCCACCGCTGAATCGAAGAGCCACGTGACCTCATCGTTGACGCCCACTGCGAGTTCGCAGTCGCCATTCTGGAACGATGAGTCGCAGAACCAGTTATTGCCAACCGTTATCAGGAAGGTCGCTGCACTCGCGGGCGTCGAACTCTGCGACCCGACGCCAAGCCAGAGGAAGGCAGCCACCCCCACCAGGATGCCCGCAGCCACAATGGTCCTCACTACTGGAACGAGCCGTTCGCGTCGCATCGTCTGTCTCCCCCAATCCGGACGCCGCCCGGGATTCGCAGTTGAGCCTTACTATACTACACGATCGCAATGGGCGAGTGATGAAGCTTACAGAGCCACTTCCGGGCTACGGGGTTTCAGCCTCATCGCGGCATGTCAAGCGGGCAACCGGGGGCTGAGGCTTTTCCCAGGCTGACGTGGCCCGCCGTAGTCAATTTTGTCTAGCAATGGCCAACACTTATATTGAGAGCCGCCATCGCGCGGATCGCGCAGGCGGAAGGAGACTGGCGATGTCATTGGGCGACGAAGGCCGCGAAGCGCATGAGCCGACCCCACAGGGCCGGTTCGCGTCCCTCAATGCCACGCAGCCTGACCGTGAGTTGGGCGCTGTGCCGCCAGCGGCGAATGATGGGATGCTGATCGTCGATCGGTCGGGTAAGGTCGCTCCACTAACGCGCCAAGCCGACGTGGTATGGAGAGTCCCGCATGGCGGGCGGTCCATACCGCTGAACCAGCGATTCGCACAGATGTGGGAACTGCCGGGCCGGGTCGTCAACCGGCTTGTCGCCGAGAGTAACCTTCGCGGCGCCCTGAGGAGGGAAGAACTGGAAGTGTTCTTCCAGCCGCAGGCGAGTCTGGCTACGGGCGAAATCGATGGCGTGGAAGCGCTCATCCGGTGGCGCCATCCCGGCAGAGGAATCATCATGCCGGATTCCTTCATTCCGCTTGCCGAACAGACCGGCCTGATCCTCTCCCTGGGCGACTGGGTGCTGCGCGCCGCCTGCGCGCAGAACGCCGATTGGATCCGGGCGGGGATGCGGCCGCTGCGGATGGCAGTCAACATCTCGGCGCGCCAACTGGATCAGCCGGGCCTCCCTGACATTGTGGAGCGTGTTCTCTCAGAGACGGGGCTAGCCTCGAAATGGCTTGAGCTGGAGGTCACAGAGACAGCAACGATGCGCGATCCGGTCAAATCGATCAAGGCCTTAAATGACCTCCGCGACCTGGGACTGCGGATATCGATGGACGACTTCGGCACTGGATACTCTTCGCTGGCTCACGTCAAAGACCTGCCGCTCGATACGCTGAAGATCGACCGCTCGCTTATCAGCGGCGTCACGAAGTCACGGAGCCACGCGGCCATAGCTATCGCGATTGTCGCCATGGCGAACGGGATGGATCTTGAGGTGGTCGCTGAAGGCGTTGAGACGCCGGGGCAGCTCGCCTTCGTAAAGGACATCCGATGCCACAGATATCAAGGCTTCCTTCTCGGGCGCCCAGAGCCCGCTAGCCAACTCAGCTCGGTGCTTGAGCTTCAGTCGTCCGAGCGCGCCGCATAAGGAGATGAACCATGAACGCAGCTGACGTGATGAACAGTCCAATCGTCGCAGCAACACTAAAGGCCTCCGCCCGGGAGATCGCTCTCTATATGCTCCTTGGCGGCTTTAGCGGAGTCCCCATCCTCGAGAAGGACGGTACGCTCGCGGGCATCGTCACGGAGATGGACCTGCTCCACACCATACGCGAGGGCAAATCGCTCGAGGATACGACCGTCGACGAGATCATGACTCGCGACATCGTCACCGTGGACGTTGGCACACCGGTCGAAGACGTCATGGAGGTCCTCGAGTCTGAGAAGATCTTGCGCGTCCCGGTCATGCAGGCCGGCACGATGGTGGGCATCGTCTCCAGGCCGGACCTGCTCCGCGCCGCCGTCGAGCCTCAGTTCGAGCGCGTCGGCTAGGCGCCTGCGAAACGACGTGCGCTCTTGGAAGCCGCCGCTGGCTTCGGGCGCGGTGGTCCCGGGAGGAGGCTAGCGCCCGGCCGCGGCCAGCATATCTTCGATGCGGGTGAACTTCTCACGCGGACGTCCTTGCGCCCGCCCGTTGTTCACCTCTATCTCATCGAGACGGAGCCAGTCAGCGAACGAGAGATACCTGGGCTGGTGCTTGCGGACCAGCTCTTCCATCTTGCTTGCTTGAGGCGCTGAAGGATGGAGGATCGAGCCTTCAGCGAGGTCCTCCAACATACAGTTCACCGTTTCGACCGAATCTGACTTGTTGGTGCCGATGACGCCGGTAGGACCGCGCTTAATCCAGCCTGAGCAATACTCACCCACGACCGATCGCTGCGTCTCCGGGTCCATCACCCGCCCCTTCTCGTTCAGGATCACACCCCAGCGTTCATTGAAGGGCACCCCTGGTAACGCAGCTCCTCGATAACCCACGGAGCGGAAGACCAGTCCGGCCGGAAGCTCCTCAACACTATCCGTTGCTATGGGGCTGAGTGTGCCCGCGGCGGTGGCTTGGAGAGCATTCTTCACCAGACGTATCGCGACGACCTGGCCCGCGGCATTCCCGATCAGTTCGACCGGCGAGACCAGAAAACGGATGGTGAGCTGGCGCGACTTTCCGGCCGGTTCCCGTGCCGCATACGCTTGCAGTATCTCTACCTTCTTTCGCGTGGCTCGATCATCGCTGGCTTCCAGGGCGGCCCGGCTAACATCATCGAGCTGCGCTTCCTCTGGAAGGACGATGGCATCGGCGCCGGCCAGGTTGCCCAGCTCCTTGATCTCAGGATTCGTGAATGCTGCCTGTGCGGGGCCGCGCCGCCCCAGCAGGTACACCTCCTTGACGCGACTCTTCCTCAGCGCTGCCAGGGCGTGGCTGGCGATGTCAGTGACGGCCAACTCGTCAGGAGTGAGGCACAAGATACGGGCTACGTCCACCGCGACGTTGCCCACGCCGACGATCGCTACACGCTCCTGGGAGAGATCGAACTGACGGTCACGATAGTCCGGGTGACCGTTGTACCAACCGACAAACTCGGTCGCCGCGTGGCTGCCGTTCAGCTCTTCGCCGGGAATACCCATACGCTTGTCAGTTTGCGCCCCGGTCGCGTACAGAATCTGATGGTAATGCCGCCTGAGATCAGACAGATCCACGTCCTTGCCAAATTCCACGTATCCGTAGAAGCGGAATCGTGGATTGGAGGCGACCTCAGCGAATTTCTTGGTCACGGATTTGATTTTGTGATGATCGGGAGCGACGCCTGAGCGCACCAAGCCGTAGGGAATCGGGAGGCGCTCAAACATGTCGATTTCGACATGGAGACCGTCATGCTTGAGCAGGTGGTCCGCGGCGTAAAACGCGGCCGGTCCGGAACCAACAATGGCGACTCGCAACGGATTCGTTTCAGTACCGACAGGTGGCATAAGTGCCTACGTACCTCGTTTCGAGCTGTTCTTCGCCGCTGGTTGGCGCAGACTGAGACGCACGGTCAAGCGCCGGTGGTGATAGCTAGACCTGACCTTCGCTGATCTGGGTCTGGAGCGTATCGACCTCCCCCTGCCATCTGTCGAGTTGCGCCTCGACCACCTCCCTGATGGTGAGGACTCCAATCAGCCGTTCCCGGTCCATGACTGGCAGGTGGCGGAAGTGTCTAGCAGTCATGGTCTGAAGGACTGTCTCGAGATCATCCTCGGGCGAAGCGGTGATCAGCTCTTTTGTCATGACGCGACTGACAGTCAGATCAAAGACCGCTTCCGTCCGGGCTGCTTCGCGAATGATGTCGCGCTCAGAAATGATGCCGATCGGCCGTCCAGCTTCGTCCACGACGATGAGAGCGCCGATGTTATGCTCCGCCATTAAGTCAACAGCCTCCTTGAGCGACAGATCGGGGCGAACGGTAACCACGTTCGAGCTTTTCGTTGCCAGGATGGACTCGATCTTCATCTCACGCTGCCTCCAACGAGAGCTATCTTACCATCTTTCGTTCACCCTGCCTTCGTATTCGCCCGCCGGCTCGGGCAAGAAGCCGGCGAGGTTATCGGGCCCGGTATGCGGCGACCGCTGCCGCCACGTCGCTCTCGGTGGTGTGGCCGCTGCTCACCAGATCCGCGATCACGGCCGCCCGCGCCTCGATCTCGTCGAGGCCCAGAGCGAACCCCCGTGGCGCTTCGACCGTGTCGAAGCGATCCGCATCGGCCTGCCAGCGAAAGAGCGTCCGGCCTTCCGGCCGCCCGCCACGCACACGATCGACTTCGTAGACTTCGGCGAGCCGCCGCCAGAAGCTCTCCTCGTCGTCGCCGAACCGCTCGATGTAGAGCACCAGCTCGAACGCGGAGGCCAGCTCGTCGCTGACGCCGTTGCCTTCTGTCACGGCGCGGATCGCCTCCTCCACACCCGGCGCGTGGAGCGCCGCTTGGAGCGAGTAGCCGGCTCCGAGCGTGTCGAATACGCGGCGCACGGGCTCGCCCCAGATGTAGCCGGGCACGGGCGCTTGGCTGAACTCCGCGACGACCAGGTAGCCGCCCAGCCGCTCCTGCGTCAGTCGTTGCATCAGCTCCGGCGACCCATCGACGAGGTGCAGCGGCACGTCCGGCGGTCGTAGCGCCAGCACCGCGTTCGAGAGCGTCGATTTGCCGGCGAAGCGCGGGATCGCGACGGTCAGGAACGAGCGCCCTTCATCGACGGCCGCCCAGAGCGTCGCGGCCATCTCCGCGCTCATTGTCCCGTTGCGGACCAGCTCCGCGATGGTGATCTCCCCAGCCATGCTTCTCCTAGTGCGGCCGGCCCGCCACGGGCTCTCGATTCAGGGCCTTATCTTACAGCACTAGAGGTGGGTTTGACAGCGGCCGGCCCGGCGGAGGAACGCTACGGACACGCGCAGCACCCTCGCATTCAGCCCCGCCGAATCTTGAGCGGGTTCGCTTCTGAGCCTCCCGATCCGCGAAGGACCACCTGAGCGCTCAGTCCGCCGCTCCTAGGCCCGGTCGGGCATCTCCCGCTTGCTATGATCAGGACGATCGATAAGGAGGTTCACGATGGCAAGAGAGACAACGGCCACAAGGAAGTCGCGGCCCGGGAGTTCGCGGCTGCGCACGATCTGTAGTGGGACGGTGGCATGACGCTGAAGAATCGCCAGCTTGGTCGAACCGGCCTGCATGTCAGCGAACTCTGTCTCGGAACCATGACGTTCGGCTTCCAGTGCGACGAAGAGACGTCGTTCGCCATCCTTAACAGGGCGTTCGACGGCGGCATACGCTTCGTCGACACTGCCGACGTCTACCCGTTAGGAGGCTCGCTCGACACGGTTGGCAGGACCGAAGAGATCCTCGGCCGTTGGATGAAGCAGCGGAACAACCGCGATTCGCTGATCTTGGCGACGAAATGTGCCGGCGCGATGGGCACGGGACCGAACGATGCCGGGCTTTCGCGCCACCACATCGTTCGTGCTGTCGAAGAGAGCCTCCGGCGGCTACAGACAGACACCATCGACCTCTATCAGGTGCACTCGTTCGACCCCCGCACGCCCATCGATGAAACGCTACGTGCGCTCGACGATCTCGTCCGCTCTGGCAAGGTGCGCTACATCGGCTGCTCGAACTACCCTGCATGGCGGCTTGGGCAAGCGCTCGCAGCCAGCGAACGGCTGGGTATCAGCCGCTACGATTCCGTCCAACCCCGCTACAACCTGCTCTACCGAGAGATCGAAACGGAACTATTGCCGCTCTGTCGCAACGAAGGCTTGGGGGTGATCGTCTACAACCCCATGGCAGGAGGTTTCCTCAGCGGTAAGTACAACAAGGGCGATGACCCGTGGGAAGGGAGCAGATTCCAGTTAGGCACGGCTGGAAAGCGTTATCGACAGCGCTACTGGGATGACGCGTACTTCGACGCTGTTCAACTGCTTCGCGAAGGGCTGGACGGCCGCGGCCACGCAATGGCATCCGTGGCGATCGCCTGGGTCCTGGCTCAGCCCGGCATCACCGCCGCCATCGTGGGAGCAAGCAGCGCCGAACAGCTGGAGCCGGCTCTGGACGCGCTCGACGTTGAGCTAGACGACGAGCTGCGTGAGCTGTGTGACAACGTCTGGTTGGGCCTGCCTCGGCGGAAGGTGATCGAGGGCTACCGTTAGCAGTTCAGTGCGTGCACCGTCTCACCGCTCGCGCACCGTGATGAAATAGTGTCACTCCGGCCGGCGGGGCAGCCACGCACCCGACCAGATGACGTTGGTCATGATAGGATTTGAGGGTGTTGGATCGAATTCGCTTCGCTATCACGATGCTCGTCTTAGTAGGGTTGACGGGCGCAATTGTGGGGGTCACGTCCACAGACGGTCATGCCGCCGCGGAGAACGTGGACGTTCCCGGGTCTTGGCGCACGGGAACGGAGATGCCAACTCCGCGCACAGAGGTCACCTCGGCCTTGCTGGATGGGATGGTCCTGGTCGCGGGAGGGTTCCCGATCAGTGGAGGCCATACTGATCTAGTAGAGGCCTACGACATCGCGGCTGATAGCTGGTCAACGCTACAGCCGCTACCGGTCGAATTGGATCACGCTGGGGCAGCCAGTGTGGGTGGGAAGGTCTATGTGGTTGGAGGGTTCCTCAACTTTGGCCAGGGCATTCTCTCTTCGGCGACGTATGAGTACGACCCGGTGGGGGACAGCTGGACAACTCGTACTCCGATGCCGCTGGCACGGGCATCGGCCGCGACCGTTGAGCTGGACGGCCTGATCTATGTGCTTGGAGGCGTAGGGTCGCAAGCGACCGTCCCGCTTGTCTACGATCCGAGCGATGACTCATGGTTGCAGCTCGCACCCATGAGCGAGGAGCGCGAGCACCTCACGGCCGCCGTCGTAGGCAACGTCATCTACGTAGTTGGAGGACGTCAGAACGTCATCCAGAACGTCGCGACGCTGGAGGCGTACACCCCGGCGACGGATAGCTGGCAACTACTGCCGCCGATGCCTACCGCCCGCGGTGGATTGGCTTCCGCCGCGATTGCGGGGCGCGTCCACGTAGTTGGAGGTGAGGACCTAGCCCCCGGTGGTGGAACGTTCCCCGAGCATGAAGTGTACGACCCGCAGACGAATTCATGGCTGAAGGCAGTTCCGCTTCCGACGTCCCGGCATGGGTTGACGGCCCAGGGCTTCAACGAAGAGTTGTTGGTGATTGCAGGGGGACCGCAGCCCGCTCTCTCCGTAAGTGGCGTCGTTGAGATCTTCGAGCTGGCCTCAGTCGGCGGTATCGCAGACCTGCCGGACGTAACGGGCGATGGGCTAG